>JALOTJ010000160.1 GCA_025457965.1 Spirochaetota bacterium
GAGATCATGGGTACCTTCGCCCGCGGCGGCTTTTATCCCGACCGGTACGTTCGCTTTCTCCACGACTCGGTGGTCGCGATACCGGATCCCCAGGAAATGGAGCGCAAGAGCTCGGTGTTCTATTATTACCAGAGCGACGAAAAAATCGACGAGCGCGAGTGGAACACGGGGCTTTTGTCCATGAAAAACGCGAACGAGCGGGTCATACGCACCGTAGTATCCTTCATGCTCAACAGGGGCCATAAACAGGACGAGACTATGCTGCTCAAACGAATCGATATGCTCATGGGGCTTGCCGCTGCCGGTACCTTCGGCAGGCCCATCCTCCTTAACCAGGACCAGATGTTTCAGATCATCATGAGCGTTGGCCCTCCCGGCGAAACAACCCGGCTCATGCGGCTCTATCTGCTGGAGAAATACGCCCCTTCGCTCCAGAAAGACAAAAAGAACCTTTCCTATCTGCTGTCGTACTCGGAGAAGTCGCTTATCCCCGAAACAGACCGGGCCGCGCGGAAAAATTTTTATACGCTCATCGGCGCGATCTTCTCCGCCTCAGACCCCGAGGGCAAGAACGACCTGTGCCTGCAGCTGGTCAGGTTTACGAGCGAGATGCACAACCGCCACGGCAAGGAGGACGCGGCCGCGCTCAGGGAGCTTTCAGTAAAACTGTCGCCGTGGTTCTGCCATGCCGTTACCCAGGTGCGGAGGGACTACCGGTTGAAGTCGGCGGTCGGCGTTCTGCAGAAATACGATATTCAGTGCGGTCCCTGAAGACGGAACTACGGCGTATACACCACCACCCGGTTCTTGCCCTCCTTCTTCGCCATGTAGAGCGCGTAGTCGGTGCGCTTAATCATCTCGTCGAAGACGGCCTCGACGTTGTCAGCGCGCTTCATACTTTTATCGAAGGTATAGGCGCACACGCCGAGACTTGCGGCAAGCCCCACCCGGTGTTCGCCGAACATCAGCGGCTTGGCCCTGAGTGATTTCCTGATGCGCTCGGCTACCCGTATGGCGCCCTCGCGGTCGGTGCGCGGCAGAAAGACGAGGAACTCCTCGCCGCCGTAGCGGCCCAGCAGGTCGTACTCCCTGCACGAGTCCTGGAGCCTCTTCGAGAACTCGGCGAGCGCCACATCGCCGGCCAGGTGGCCGTGGGTGTCGTTAATCGCCTTGAAGTTGTCGGCGTCGACCAGTATGGTCGCCATGCTCGCGCCCTCCCGCGAGGCCCGGTTGATCTCTTTCAGGATGCCGTCGAAGAGAGATCGGCGGTTGAGGATGCCGGTAAGCGGGTCCTCCTTGGCGAGCTTCATGAGGCGCTTCTGGTTGTTGACGAGCCTGTTCTCGAGCTGGATGATGCGCATCCCCACCCGGGCCCGGGCCGAGAGCTCGCTCTCGTCGAAGGGCTTGGCGATGTAATCGTCGGCCCCCGCGTCGAGCGCCTGCACCAGGTCCTCCTTCTTGTTGCGCGAGGTGAGCACGATCATGTAGATATACCGCGACAGCTTTAGCTTGCGCACCTTGCGGCACAGCGTGAGGCCGTCCATCTCCGGCAGTATCCAGTCGACCACGGCGAACTGTATGCGGTCGTTCTTGATGAAGTCGAGGGCCGTTGCGCCGTCGCCGCAGGCGAGCACCTCGAAGCCCATCCCCGTGAACACCTTTTTGACCACCTTCTGAACGAACGGATCGTCTTCAACAATCAGCATTTTCATGGCTTACCATCGTATCACCCATAGATTTGTCGCGTAATTGCATGTACGCGCCGCCGGTATTCAGCACGCGCGGTACGATGCTATTGAACACGGCCGCGCCGCCAAAGGCAAATACTATTTGCGTCCCGACGGGAATTCATCGCCATGCGGGATCCGGCGATCGCACCGCGGGCTCGCCAAAAAATGCTTGCTCAAAGGGAGGCGCATGGCCATCATCAGGCCCATGCGCCCCAGGACCGTACAACTTTCGGCCGCGTTTTTCGCGCTACTAATGGCGGGCATCCTCGCGCCGCGCGCCGCGTATCCGGTGGCCTACGAGGCATCCACGCTCCACAACGCCGTCTCCCGCAGCGAGACCGTCCAGGGACTGTTCGCCGAACGCTGGAAGGTCATCCTGGACCGCCACCCGTATGTCGACATCTACGGCCGCATCAACTGGATCCCCGCCTTCAAGGTCAACACCGTCACCATGACCGGCGAGGAGCGCACCGTTCCGATGACGCTGGTGCGCACCTACGGCAGCCTGAGCGTCATTTTGCCGGTCGGACCGCGCAAACCGGCAGAACCCGCGGCTGGCGATCCGGGCGACGCCCCCGCCGAAGGAACGCTCCCCGCTCCCGCCGCTCCGGCGTCCCCCGCGCGCAGGCAAGGCCTCGCGCTCGGCTTCACCGCCACGGGCTTCCATTACGGACTGACGCGCCAGACCACCGTCAACCGGGGGGACGCCGGCTCCGAGACCGTCACCGACTACAAGTACACCCAGTTCTTCGACGACATTCTCGCGCTCTCCCTGCTCTACCGGCCGTACTTCCACGTGCACGGCGGCGTGATCGTCAACAACCAGATCGAACCGAACGACGACGGCACCATGGACTATACCGACAAGTCGGAGCTCAGCACGCGCTGGTTCGTATCGTCGGAGCTTTTCGATTTTCTTACCGGCACCGCGACCGCGCTCGGCGACGAGGTGGAATCCTTCTCGATGGAGCTGGCCATTACGGAGCTTGCCGGGCTGTTTACGGGGCCCGTCAACCCGTCGGTACCCCGCTTCACGCTGATCTTCAAAAGAACGGCCCTCTACAACGACGAGCCCTTCGACCCGGTATGGGTGCGCAGCGCCGTTGCGCGCGACGGAACGAGCAAGGACGCGACCCTCTCAGACAATATGAAGGAGCGCGCCGCGCTCTACACGCTGGGCTTTCTGATCGAGGAAAATTATAAAAACCGGGTGTTTTTCGACGTGTACTCGGAGGTCCAGAAGCCAACCGAACGCCTGATGGCAAAGTCAGACGATGAGCGTATCGACGTGTCCCCACTGCGCGAGGTCCGTGCCTCGCTGGGGTACAATTTCTTCGCCGGTGCGGCCGCGCCGCTGTCGACATTCAGGCTTCTGCTCTCCGGCGGCGCGAGCCGCTACTGGGACGTCGCCGCCCCGCTGCACCGCGAGCGCGGCGAGAAGTATCTGCTGTACGGCGGTTTCGCCTCCCTGAAGCTGGAGGCGCCGTGGATCGGGATCGAACTTCGCGCCTCGTACAATCACTCGGTGGAACTGCGGCGGCTCGTGGAGTGCGCGGAAAAGGCCGTTCTGGAGGGAAGCTTTTTCGCGAGCATTTAGCTATGTTTACTATGGAATGCGCATGAACGGCAAAGGATTATACGGGATGCTGCGGCGTTTCGCGCCGGGGGCGGTGGTGCTGCTCCTGGCGGGGTGTTCGTACGTAATGGACTCCATCGAGAGCGCCATCACCGCGCGCGCGTCGTTCTCGATCGAAGCCGAGTATGATTCAATGGCCAATACCGTATCGATACGCTGGGACGAGAGCCCGGGCCTCAGCGATTTCGCGGGATTCGAGATCTATTTCGCCCGCGACGAATATGACGACTATGATCTGCTGGCAAGCCGTTTCGAAACCGAATCAGGCGGAAGTGTACACCCCTCCGGCTCCCGGCATCTATTTTTATCGCGTGGGTATAATAGAATGGGATGAAGACGATGACGAGTTGCAGGAACAATACGGTGCGTTCTACTTCGATAGCCCGGCGGCGTACAACGCGGAAACATCCATCAACAAAATAAGCGGTTACCGGATGGTAACCGTGTACTGAATCCGGACGGACTCCCCGTTTCGAAAATCCGCGTATTCCGGCCTTATCGTTCAACCATCACCGAGTCTATGAACGCGTCGGTGGCGTCAAGCGTCGCGAACTCGGTCGCCGTCGTGTCCGGCTTCACGCCCGCGGTGAAGACGTCTTCATAGGCCCCGTTCACCTGGGCGCTGACGAAGTTATACATCACGCCAGTACCCGTGTCGACACGCCCCGGCAGTATCACGAAAAACGCGAGCGCCGCGGCAAGCGCCGCACCCGAGAACGCCCCGGTAAGCGCGCGGAAACGAACCGTCTTTCTCCTGCGCGCGAGCACTTTTTCGGCCATCTCGTAGTTCCATCCGTCGTCGTTCAGCCTGCGCCGTATCTCCGCGCTCATAACCGCTTCGGCATTGTTTTCCTTCATGATGTTTCACCTCCTCTCATGGTCCGCGCGAGCATCTCGCGCCCCCGCGACAGCCTGGACTTCACCGTTCCGGGCCGGATCGAGAGCCGCTCGGCTATTTCGGATTCGCTGTGCCCGGAAGCGGCCAGATCGAGCACGGCGCGGAACTTCTCCGGCAGGCCCCGTATCGACTCCTTCATCCTGCCGATCTCGTCATCATCCAGAATGCCCCGCGTAAAATCATCCGCTATGCGATGGCCGGCCGCGGCGCGGACGCGTTCGCCCTTTTCCTCCTCGCGCGAAAGGCGCTCGCCCATGCGGAGCGATTCGTTTCGAGCTATCGCATAGAGCCAGGTGGAAAGCGCTGAATCGTGCCTGAAAGAATTTTTACTCAGGGCCCTGTATGCGCGCAGATACGTCTCCTGCACCACATCATCGATCGACTCGTAGAAGCGGACGGCAAGGTGCTTCTC
>JALOTJ010000089.1 GCA_025457965.1 Spirochaetota bacterium
ATGCGCATCCCGGGCTTTCTCAGGGGAACTCCCGACATGTTGTCGCATGTCGGGAGGATACCCGCTCCGTTAAGGACGAGATGCTTTCCCTCCTTGGACTCGCACGCCGGGACGCCGGCGCCGAGGTAGCGCCGGAGAACAACCCCGGCTAAGCTTTATGCACGTTCTTGCGCGAGGTATTCAATCAGCGGAAAATATTCGCTTTATTTTTAATCAGCTCGCCGTTCAGCGCCTCCAGGCAGAGAGTCAGGCTCTCCTCCGCGGCTCCCTGAAGCTTTGTGTTTGAAACTCCCTTAACGTACGGCTTATACAGGCCAGAAGCCCACCACATGGGATTGGACTTGGCGGTTTTGGAGCTTATGACCTTCTGCCAGAGGAGGGCGCCGTTTCCGCGCTTAACCTTGCACCGCAGATGCAGGTCCACACTCTTTTCAGAGAAGGTGAACTTCCCCATTTCCAGACTGGAGGCCGGATCGACCTCGAGCTCCACGTAGTACGCCTTCGCCCGCCCGGGCGAGTCCATGACTTCCACCCCGGTGAACGCCTCGGACAGGGACGCGCGCGCGTTCGGCAGGAGCACGCTGCCAACGGTCAGATACCGGTACTCGTTCTCTTTGCCGAAGGGGCCGCCGATCTGGTATTTAATGATATACTCGCGGGCTTCAGGACTCAGATAGAGGCCGATCGTCAGGGGGATTTTGGGGGAGCGCTCGGAAAATTTCAGATTGTCCCGCATGGGCACGGTGACTATCTTGGGCCCGCTGGAGCAGGCCGCAATGACGAAGACGATGCAGATCGACGCCGCCAACACTGCAAATGGTCGTGATGGTTTCATAGTATTTCTCCTTGTCCGCCTGTAAGATAGTACGTTCCGGAAAGTCGCTTACTTTATATGGTTTCTACAGGGAAAAACATCGTACTAAAGTACTACTCCAGCCCTAAGGGTAAAAAACCCCGTTTGCACAGGCATGATATTCGCCGGGGAGACGCATACCTGGGTAAATAGCCGTATGGTTAATGGTACTGGTTTCTTCGGAGTGCCAACTCAGAGTACGTATCGCAACAGAGTCGAATCGCGCGATCCCCGCTGTTGATTAAACCGCCGGGGATGTTACGTAACAATAAAGAAATCCGTCCACGCCGCGGGCGTAGGAAAAGACGGTACCCCTGAGCAGTGCGGCACGACCGTCCCGCGTGAGGGAGGGGCTCTTCCTCTATTCCCACTCTATCGTCGCCGGGGGCTTGGGGGATATGTCGTACAGCACGCGGTTCACCCTCTCAACTTCCGAAAGGATGCGGTCGGTGATGCGCTCCAGGAGTTCCCAGGGGAGTTTCTCGATGGTGGCCGTCATCGCGTCCACCGTGTTGACCGCCCGTATTATCACGGGATACTCGAAGCTTCTGGCGCCGTCACGGATGCCCACCGATTTGAAATCCGGTATGACCGTAAAATACTGCCAGACCCTCGTATCGTATCCCGCCGTTTCGAATTCTTCCCGCAAAATAGCGTCCGACTCGCGCAGCGCCTCCAGGCGTTCCACGGTGACGGCGCCGAGGCAGCGCACCCCGAGCCCCGGTCCCGGGAAGGGCTGGCGGAACACCATGCCGCGCGGCAGGCCCAGTTCCAGTCCGCAGGCGCGGACCTCGTCCTTGAAGAGCTGTTTGATTGGTTCGACGAGTTTCAGCTTCATGTCCGCGGGAAGCCCGCCCACGTTGTGATGGCTCTTGACGATTTTCGCGGTTTTGGTGCCGCTTTCGACGATATCGGGATAGATGGTGCCCTGTGCGAGGTACTCGATTCCGGAAAACTTCTCCGCCTCCTCCTCGAATACCCGGATGAATTCGGCGCCGATTATCTTCCGCTTCTGCTCGGGATCGCTTATGTTTTCAAGTTTTGAAAGGAAACGCTCCCTGGCGTCCACGCAGGCGAGGTTCGCCTTCATCTGGTTCCTGAATACCTCGACCACCTGTTCGCTCTCGCCCTTGCGCATCAGGCCGTGGTTGACGTGAACGCATTCCAGCCGCTCGCCGATGGCGCGCAGAAGCAGCGCAGCCACCACGGAGGAATCCACGCCGCCTGACAGGGCAAGCAGCACCCTGCCGTCGCCGACTTCGCGTTTGACCAGTTCCACCTGGTCATGAACGAAATTCCGCATGTTCCAGTTCTTCTCGGCCGCGCACACGCCGAAGACAAAGGCCTCCAGCTCCTTCGCCAGATTATCATCATCCCCGCTGAAACATTCCATGTCGCGGTGCGTTATCCCCTCGTGGCGCACCGTAAGTATCGGCAATCCGATTCCGGCCACCTCCCGCACGATGTCGATGGCGACTCCGTCCACCACATTGTTCCTTCCGCCGTTCAGGATTATCCCCTTTACGTTGCCCAGCTTTTTAATTTCAGCGACCGTTATATCGTGCGGATAGATTTCGCTGTACACGCCCAGATCCCGTATGGCGCGGGCGATTCTCGTATTCTCCTCGCTGCCGAGATCCAGAATAAGTATCATGTCCTGTTTCATGCTCCACCCTCTTATAGTAAATACTGATTCCATCGCATGATGCCCCAGGCCACTTCCCGTTGGAAAGCACATTTTAAGCGCCCACGGGCGGCACGTCCCGGCCTCGGACGCCATAAAAACCCGCACCGGGCGCCGGTATTGTCCATGCTTTTCTGGAAACCTGCCCCCGGTCAATAAAAGGATTGACTAAATGTTCAGCGCAGTACTACTGGCCGCGGCGACCGTCGCCGCCTATTTTCTCGTCGATAGCTCGTATCTCAATCGCAACAACCGCATCAAGCCACGCGTGGGCCCGATCGTTGAGGCCATCTACGCCCTCGGAACCGTGAAGTCCGAAAACGTTTACAATCTTAAAATGGGCATTTCCGCCACGGTAACACGTTTGCATGTCCGCGAGGGACAGGAGGTCAAAAAGGGCGCGCCGCTGGCGGCGGTGGACATCGGCATGCTCGTTCGGGCACCTTTTGCGGGCACAGTAACCAGGATATACTGCGAAGAGGGAGAGGTGGTAATGCCGGGCGTCCTGCTCCTGACCCTCATGGACCTCTCTAAAAAATTTGTGCAGCTCTCGCTGGACCAGAATTCGGCCCTCCGCGTGAAAAGCGGGCTCACGGCCCAGCTCAGCTTCGAGAGCCTGCGCGGAAAGCTTTTGCACGGTACCGTCGAAAGTATCTACCCGTCCGGAGGACAGTTCCTCGCCCGCATCGACGTTAAGGGCATGCCACAGGAGATCCTGCCGGAAATGACGGCGGACGTGGCGATCGAAGTGTCGAGGAGAGAAAAGGCCCTCCTGATACCCCTGTCGTCGGTGAATAACGGTTCCATCACCGTCGAGAGAGACGGCAAGCTGCGCCGTGAGCGGGTCTCGATCGGTGCCGTCGACGGGGCATGGGGCGAGGTACTGGAAGGCGACATCCTGCCCACGGACTTCCTGGTCCTCGACCGTTGAGGTAAACCGCCATGCTCTACCTGGCCATCCGCCATCTCGTAAACAGGCCGCACCAGACCATCCTGACCTTCATCGGCCTTATCCTCGGCGCGGCCGGATATATCGTTTTCTCCGGCCTGCAGATCGGCTACAGCGATTACGTGGTGGACCGCCTGGTGAACGTCGACGCCTACGTGCGGATATCCCCCCGCGACTCCATCATCAACGATGACACCTTTAAGGACATATTCTTCCCGGGAACGGCCGTGAGATGGATCCGGCCCCCCTCGGGCAGGGTGTACAACTCATATCTTTCGAATATTCAGGGATGGTTCGAGCGCCTCAAGGCTGAACCCGACGTGGTGGCCTATTCGCCGCAGCTCATCCGGGAAGTGATCTTTTCCAACGGGAAGTTTTCATACCCCGTCAGGCTCGTGGGAATCAACACGGCCACTCAGCGAAAGGTCACCAACATGGAGAGGGACATTGTCGAGGGCTCGCTCGAGGATATTTCGCGTGGCGACTCGCTTGTCCTGATCGGAAGGGACCTCATGAAGAGGCTCGGGGCCCACCAGTTCGGGACGGTGAACGTAATCAATCCCGACGGGAGCGTGTACCAGGCGAAGATCGTAAGCGTGTACCACACCGGCATCAAGGAGATCGATTACCGGTTCGCGTATTCCTCGCTCTCCACGGTGCAGAAAATCACCCGCTCTCCCGGCGAGATATCGAGCATCGTGGTGCGCCTGGCCGACGTCAACGCCTCGGCCGCAACCGCCACGCGCTGGCAGCTGTTAAGCAGCGACAAGGTGGAGAGCTGGGACCAGTCAAAGGAAGACATTCGCGTGACGCTGAAGACGCAGGGAATCGTGCGTAACGCTACGACCTTCACGATCATGCTCATCATCGCCTTCGGTATTTATAACATCCTGAACATGGTCGTGAACCAGAAGAAGCGGGAGATCGCGATCCTCAGGAGCCTCGGCTTCAGCGAGCGGGAGACCATATTCCTCTTCCTGGTACAGGGGATCATCCTCGGAATGGGCGGGGGGCTCTTCGGGATGCTGGTGGGAGGGGTCGCCTGCCACTATATCGAGCAGATCAAGATCGGGGTCGGCTCGGGCCACATGCCCATGTCCTGGGACACGGCCATCTATCTGAAGGCCTTTTCGATCGTGCTGATCTCTTCGATAATCGCCAGCTTTCTTCCCGCCCGCAACGCCGGCAGGCTCTCCCCGATCGAAATTATACGGTGGTCCGCCTAGCCCATGAACGCGATAGACTGCATTGGGCTCATGAAGAGCTTCGGCGACCCGCCCACCGAGGTGCTGCGTTCAATCTCCTTCTCGGTTAAAGAGGGCGAGTTCGTGGCCATTACGGGCCGGTCGGGGTCGGGAAAGTCGACGCTGCTCTATGTGATGAGCGGCCTTGATGATCCCACCGCCGGCGAGGCGAGGCTGTTCGGCGAAAACATCCATGGCCTCGAGAAGAACAGGCTCCACCGGTTCCGCAACCTCCGCATGGGGTTCGTCTTCCAGTTCCATTACCTTATACCTGAGCTTACCGCGCTCGACAACATCCTCAT
The DNA here is from genome assembly GCA_025457965.1 of Spirochaetota bacterium. Taxonomy (GTDB): domain Bacteria; phylum Spirochaetota; class UBA4802; order UBA4802; family UBA5368; genus MVZN01. The sequence continues at coordinate 5,033 of JALOTJ010000089.1, forward strand.
GCCGGCGCGAAAGTACAGGAGGGAAAAAGAGAAGCGCCCCCGGGCGCTCGATTTCCTCTCGCAGTTCGAGCTCGAGCACTGCACCGCCAAGTACCCGTCGCAGATGTCAGGCGGCGAGCAGCAACGGGTCGCGGTGGCCAGGGCGCTTCTAATGGAGCCCGACATACTCTTCGCCGATGAGCCGACGGGGAACCTGGATTCCGTCAACGGGGAGAAGGTGCTGCGGATATTCGAGAAGATAAACAGGGAGCACCGTACCACGATCATGCTTGTCACCCATGAGATGGATTTCGCCGCCAGGGCCGCCCGTGAAATACACCTTATGGACGGACGCATCGTCTACGACAGGGCGCAGGGCGGAGTCCTGAACGGGGCGGGCCGATGAAAACCGGGCGATCTAACGGCATTATCGCCGCGCTCGCGGCCTCCGTCATTTTTTTCTCCATGGCCACGCCGGCCCGCGCCGGGGAAAATGTGCTGTCCCTGCGCGAATTTCTCGAAAAGGCCGCGCTGAGCAATCCCGATATCTTCGCCCAGCTCGACCGGCTTGGCGAGTCCGAGGCCCTGGAGCAGCAGGGGCGCGCGGTATACGACATTGTATTCAACCTCCATTACTCCAGGCTGTACGACCGGCCCTTCTCCGAGTATTCATCGGTGAAGATCCGCGAACAGACCACGGACGGCGCGGGCGCCTCCCTTCTGTGGACGATGCCGCACACCGGAACCCGGCTGCGCGGAGGTTTCGACTACGTCCGAAACCGGATCACCCTTGACGCCCCCTCCCCCGTGCCGCCCTTCGCGATGGAGCGCATAACGGCTGACCTCTACAATCCCGACATCTTCATCGAGGTGCAGCAGCCGCTGCTCAGGAACTGGCTGGGGGTCATCGACTCGTTCCCTCTCAGGCAGTCGCGGCTAAACCGCAGGATAATGCGGGAGACCGTGGACGAGAGCATAGAGGCCATCATGGCCGATCTGTACAACCTATACTTCAGCTGGTATCTCGCCCACAACCAGCTTCAGATATACGAAAAAAACCTCGCCAACAGCGAGATACTGCTCCGCCAGGTCGCCCAGCGGCACCGGACCGGACTTACCGACCTCTCCGACCTGAGCAAGACCAGGATCATGAACATCGAGTACACCAAGGCGCGCGACCTCCAGCGGGCCCGCTTCGAGAACCTCGGCCTTAAAATAGCCCGCTGGTACAGCGGGGAGGAAGGGATTGCCGCCCCGCCCCGCCATGTCCCCGAAAAGGAACTCCCGGTCCCCACCGCGCCCGAGGCCGCTTTCGACATCGGAAGCACGCGCCAGATGCGCATCCTCGAGCTCTCCCGGCGCCTGCTGATGGAAAAGCTGGAGCGGGAGCAAAGCGAGCTTCTACCCGATCTCTCGGCGGTGTTTTCATATCGATTTCGCAACTACGATCTGAACCGGGAGGAAAGCATCGAGTCCTTCAACTACAACACCTACTCGGCGGGCCTCAGCTTCACCTACCCTCTGGGGAACAGCCTCGCCGGGGGCAGGGTCGAGGAGACGCGCGCCGCGATCAGGAAGTGGGGACACGACGCCGCCGCCTTCGAGCGAAACCTCGCCCAGGGCTATTCCGAAACACGCCGCATGATACGCACCTACGGCTCCCTCCTGGAGCAGGACGACGCGCTCCTTAAAAACGCGCTGCTGCAGCTCGAGGCGGAGGACAGAAAGTACCGCCAGGGCAGGACCGACCTCTTTTTCGTGATACAGGCGCGAAACTCACTTTTGAACTACGAGCTGCTGCGCATAACCGACTACACGCACATGAAATCGCTGGAAGTCCAGATCCTCGGGCTCATGGACCGGATCAGGAAGCGATGAAAGGCGGGCGGAAGGCGGGAAGCGCGCCGGCGGAACGGATCCTCGCCGCCGCCAAGGGCGAATTCGCGGAGCGTGGTTTTACGGGATCGCGCGTCGAGTCGATCGCCCGGCGCGCCGGGGTGAACCCGGCGCTGGTGCTCTATTACTTTAAATCCAAGGAAGCGCTGTACACCGCCATCCTGAGGGAGATATTCGGCGAGTTCGACCGGGAGGACCTGATCGTCCGTCTCAAGGACTTCCACCTCAGGCCGCCGCAAAAGCTCTACATAGCGGTATACCTGATCGTCCGCCTCTTTCTCAAGCCGCGCGATCCCGACTACTACAGGATAATCTTCCACGAGCTGGCCGATGGAGGCCCCCACCTCAAGGAAATGGCGCTGGAGTTCATCATCCCCGAGCGGCGTGAAATGGTCCTGCGAATTATCCAGGAGGGCATTGCAAGCGGCGACTTCAGGCCGTGCAGCCCGCTGCTCGTCGTGCAGGGCATATTCTCGTTCGTCACGAACCTGGTGCTGTTCAGCAACGTGTACTCCGAGTCCCCCCTCAACGAGCTGCTCAACGGCGAGAACGCCGAACCGATGGTGCTCGACCACTTGTTGAGGTACGTCTACATGGAGCTCGATCCATTACGCGAAGATGTCCGGCTGCCCGAACTCCCGAGGGAAATCATCCAGCTTCTGGACGAGATAATCAAAAAATACTGACCGAACGCCCGATCACGGGACCGGATCCGATGCGTCCACGGCCCCGGTAATTCACACGCGCCCGTGCGCCCTTCTTATACAATAATTGATGCCGAACAGCAGGACGGCCATGAGTAGCAATACGCCCGCCATGAAGTCGGAAGTGACCTCAAGAAAAAAACACTTCCCTCCGGTAAAAAGGCCGCTTGACAGGGGCCTTTAAATTTAACGCCGTCCCCTTCTCAGTAGACCAACTTGAGCAGAGGTCCGAACCCCGAGGCCTTTGAACAGATCGCCAGGCCGTCCTCACCCCCGCCCCTGATGACCAGTTCGATCGTGTCGCTCCCCGGGTTTATGTTTTTCAGGGGGACCTCCACCCAGGTGTTGGGGCTTCCTTTGGACAACTGTCCCACCACGGCCCCGTTGTACACGATCTCGCACCCCGTGTTCGACCCCGAATCCTCGATATCGGGAATATTGATGATGAGGGAGATCGACCGGGGAGCGCCCGACGAGGGTTTGACCCCTGGGAAGGTGAGATGGATCACCCCCTTTGTTCCGTCGGTCTCGACCCAGTAATGTTCGACGAAGGGACCGCCCTCAATGACGACGTTTCTATCCTTGAGCACCTCGAGAACCCTGACCTGCCCGGTCTCGGCCATAATCGCGTGAGCACAGAAAACGGCAACGATCGTCAGAATTGCACCGAATAATCTCATCCGGCCACCTCGCTGTAGGTTATAAATACCCAGGGAAGTACCCTCTCCCCAGAGCACGGTTCCTCCCGGCATAATACACGATATCGGAAGTGACCTCAAGAAAAAAACACATCCCTCCGCTAAAAAGGCCGCATGACAGGGGCCTTAAAATTTATTCGACTCGACGAAAGGGGAGGACTGTTTGTAGTTCAACAGGTTCCAGAGCGACTTCTGGGTATACGCGAAATAGAGACCGGTGGCGTCCTCCCTTTTCGTCCACAGGAACATGCGGCAGGCGATATTGAACTGGAACTTACTGTACCGGGTGTTGATGCCCGTCCCGTCAAGTTCCGCGTCACCGTTGGTGCCCAGCAGAAAGTAATTGTCGTGGTAGAGGCTTATCGGGACCGGGAAGCGGGTTACGGGCCGCGAGGCGGCGGATTCCCCAGCCGGCTGCCCAGGTTCTTCGGCCTCATTCGCCATGGCGATCGCGGCCATGAAGAGCGCCAGCATAATGCATCTCGCGAGTCGTATCATCGCTTTTTCACAGCCTGCGCTGTTTCATTTCTGCAAATGCCCGTCCAGCCACGCGCGCAGGTCCTCGAACACCTCCATCCGGTTTGTTTCATTGAATATTTCATGCCGCGCACCGGGATAGACCTTGAGCTCCACGTCCCGGATGCCCAGCTTTTTATATATATCGCACAGCACCCGTGCCCCTTTTGCGAAGCCGTTCGAGGGGTCCCGCGCACCCGTCATGATGCAGACGGGGAGGTCCCGGGGGATCTTTTCCTGGTGCTCTTTCCGGGCGATTTTTTTTACGCCGTATATGAGCTCCACCGCCATGCCGGTGGTCGACAGGAACCCGCAGTACGGGTCGGCGACATAGGCATCCACGACGGATCTGTCCCGGCTCAGCCATTCAAACTTCGTGGGCGCGGGCTCGTAGGGCTTGTTGTACGATCCGAAGGTGAGTTTGTCCAGAAGCTCGCTCGGGGTATCGGGGCCGAGCTTTTTAAGCTGCATCCGGGCCAGCATCCCCCCGAAAAACAGCGTCGTGAAAGGCTGTTTTGCGTTGGTGCCGACGAGCACCGCCCCTTCCAGATCCCGTCCCCATTGCTCAATGTAATCCTGTCCAAGCATCGATCCCCAGGAATGGCCCACGAAGAAGAGCGGTTTCTTGGCGTTTTCTTTTTTTATGATATCGGTGAGCGCCTTCAGCGCATTTACCGTGCCGTCCCAGCCTCCCGGTCCCAGTATGCCGACCTTCCCTATGCCGCCCGCGGTCTTTCCGTGTCCCCGGTGGTCATCGGCATAACAGACATACCCTGCTTCCGTCAGGAATTCAGCCAGCTCTTTGTAGCGCGCAGCGTGCTCCGCCAGTCCGTGAGCGATCTGCACCGCGGCCTTCGGGGCCTTGCGCGGCTGCCACTTGTAGACGAATATTTTTACTCCGTCCCGGTCCTTATAGGTGAAGGTCGAACTCTTCATGGCGTCTCCTCCGTTTTTAAAGGGTAGTTCCGCAGGCACGATTGCTGCGGGCGAACTATTGGTATTATTACAAAAATATCCAGGGGAATACCCCCCAGAGCACGGTTCCTTTCGGCATAATACACGATATCGGAAGTGACCTCAAGAAAAAAACACATCCCTCCGGTAAAAAGGCCCCTTGACAGGGGCCTTGGAATTAACCTCTCTGGATATGTCGATGCCGACGGCTGACCGGTGTGCCGGAGTTCGTGCAGGAGAGTGTGCGTATTATCTATCTATATTTAAATACTCTCGACATTATATATAGTCACGGGACTAATGCAATAGAAATTCTCATTAATAATGAAACAAGATGCAGGCGTGAATTAGCTTCAGGAAAACAATGATACTGGTCTTGAGTTGTACTATTATTTTCCTGAACTCTTCTCCAATTTCGCCAGATTAAAAACATCATTGAAGCGGTAGGTGGCATCGAATACTTTACGGTTCATTCCGCTTCGGGAGTAAAAATACAGCGCGCAGGGTTCAACCTTACCCACCAGGCGAAGTTTCGTCAGATTGTCTATGAGGCTGTAGTTGACCCGTGTCAGGCCATGGGCGCGGGCGTATTCCAGAGAAGCGATTATAACCCGTTCATACGCGAAGTGGTTTCGTGAAAGCGCTCTGTTGAAACCGCCCAGAACTCCGCCGAGGCTGGAACCGCTCACGAGATATGTGTGAAAACCCGCGATGACTCCGTCAACCCTGACCATGATGTGCACGTAATCATCCGAGGTGAAAGCTTCAGTGTTAAAAATGTGTTTTTCATAAAAACTCTGGCATGGATTATTCACATTGCTGACATCAATAGAATTTTCGACGCATGCTTTCATCTGCAGCCTGTCGGTTTCACTTACCGGGCCGCGGCACACATCGGCCATTACCGTAATCTTTTTTTTCGCGAGATTTTTTTTCAGGCTTTTATGGGCGGCCAGAAAATCCGCGGCCGACCGGTATTTCATCGTGTCAAGAATCGCCTCGGAGGATGAGTCATATACGGCAAAACCCGCGGAGCGGTAGCAGGCATCGTGATTAAGCGTGTCGATTATGGTCACCATATCCGCTTCCTTTTCGTTTTTCAGGTAAGCGAGCATCGCGTTCATGACTTCATCGCCGGATGACTGGTCTGCGTAAAAAAAGGGCCGGGTTAGATTCGCGGTGATAAGATTTCGTAACGATATGTAAAGACAGTTGCCGGCCGCAACGGATATACCCCCGCCCAGAAAACGCCGAAAAGCGTTTTTACGCAGCACGGCATAAGAGGTCCGCAGATCAACAGGTTTTATTTTCAGGAAAAGTCCCAGGCCGGCAAGTTCTGAGCCGCGTTTGGCCTTCAGATAAAAAAAATCCACCGGCCTTTCGGAGAGCCTGACCCATTCGTCGAAAATATTCCATACATTTTTCGAGATACCCTCTGCGACAAGATGGGCGGCGAATACATCCTTTTCGCTGTCCGTGAAGGTTTTTTCTTTCACACAATGTAGTGTTTTCATAAATAAATATCCAGGAAAATATTCCCTCCCCAGAGCACTATGCCTTCTTAAATAATACACGATATCGGAAGTGACCTCAAGAAAAAAACACATCCCTCCGGTAAAGGGACCGTCAGAAAGGAAGCTGTTTAACAGAAAACGCCGGATAGCGGTAATCAGTATCCGCCCTGCGGGCGGATACTTTGATGGCATTGTTTTACGAATATCCTTAAGCGTTAGGAAGTTACAGCTTTATCCGGGCTGATTGCAAAAACAATTATAATGCCTTAACCATCTATCCGTAAATTGTTTTCCGAACTATATAATCCCGCGCCCATGAGGGAAGGCTTCCCAGGAAGCGGAGCTTTTTCGCATCGCGCCCAATCACGTACCGGGGCTTCGGCCTTTTCGCGGTGAAGGCATGGTGGACGCATTCGGCAACGGCTTCAGCGGGAAGACGGGGCCCTTCCTCCAGCCATTTCGCATTATGCCGCGTAACGTCCTTATAAAGGTCACGGATCGCCGGGTCTGCATGTGCGAAAAGTTTATCTCTTGCCTCCCTTCCTTTTCTCAATATCTCTGACCGGATCAAGCCGGGCTCCAGCACCGACACATGTATCCCGAAGGGGCGCAACTCGACGCGCAGTGCGTCGCTGATGGCCTCGACCGCGAATTTTGAAGAGTTGTACACGCTTGCCGCCGGCAGGGAAATGAAGCCCCCCGCTGACCCGGTATTAACAATCCGCCCGCCGGCACTGCGAAGAAGCGGCATGAATGCCCGCGTGACCGCGAAAATGCCGATGACGTTCACCTCGAAAAGTTCGCGGACGAAAGAAACCGGTGTCAGCTCCACCGCGCTCCCCTGGCCTATCCCCGCGTTGTTCATCAACCCGAATAATTCGCCGCCGGTTTCTGTTGAAACCGTTTTCACGGCGCGGGTGATCATTTTTTCATCAGTGACGTCAAGCAACAGCGGCATGATCCGTCCCATCGAGTCCCCGGTCAATGCGTCGCCGTCTGTTTTTTTTCTTACCCCCGCGAATACAGTAAAACCATCGCGCTCCAGGCGAAGCGCGCTTGCCCGTCCTATGCCGGTAGACGCACCGGTTATGACAATTGCCCGATCCGTTTTCATGGGAACCTCCTTTAAATACATAGAAAAGTGCGCCCCCCGCGGCGAAAAGTCCCGCGGCATAATGCCGTTTGTCAGAAGTCCGCCCTTTATAAAACGTCCTCTCCACCCGGGGAAAAGCCCCTCGCGCAGGGGCCGTTAAAATTTTATACCTTCGCCCCGAAAAGGTATTTGCCCACGCTCACCAGGGTATTGCCGATGCCGTAGCGCTTCGCCATGATCTTCATGTAAAGCTGATCGGTGTCCTTCGGCGGCGTGAAGGTCTTTTCCTTCCGCACCAGCGACATCGAACCCGTTTGACAGGTGCTCACGCAGAGCCCGCAGCCGATACACCGGTCGAGGTCCACCCGGGCCTTTTTGTCGACTACCTCAACGGCCTCCATGTTGCAGCGCGTGACACAGGTCCCGCAACCGCTGCAGTTTTCCCGGTCCACCTTCGCGAAATAGCTCGAGTTGAAGTACTCCGCCGGCTTCTCAAACTGCTTGAGCCCGGTAAGGACCCCGCAGCAGCAGCCGCAACAGGCACAGAGAAAGCCGGGGCTGCGCGCATTCTCGGGCTGAAGTATGAGCCCCTTCTCCTCGAAGCTATCGAGCAGTGCACGCGCCTCGTCTTTCGATATCCGGCGTCCGTGCCCGTTTTCCATGAAATACACCGCGGCGTTCCCGAATGTCATGCAGGTCTCCTCGGCGCCGGTCTTCCCGCAGGGCTTCCCCATCAGCTCTCCCTCCTGGCGGCAGACGCAGTTCATGATGGAAACGGGCTCCGGGGCCTTCCCGAGGATGCTCCGTATGTCCTCGTAGGGAAGCACCGCCGACTCGCCGGTCACGCTTCGCTCGATCGGGATTGTACGCATCTGGCTCAGGCCGTCTGAACGGTTTATTTCCCGGTAGAAAGTCGATTTGTTGTACCGGTCGAACGGCGCCACGACATCGCGGGTGAGACGGTTTACCTGGAATTCGAAGAACCCGATGGCCATCTGGGCCTTGCTGTAGAGCTTTTTCCCCTTGAGCTTCTTGTCCAGCAGCGCCCCTCCCATGATAAGGCCGCGGCGCACCATGTCGTCGAGTTTCTTTTCCAGCTCATCTTTGCTCATCCCCAGATGTGGGAGCCGCCGGTGGATACGGTCGACTTTTTCAGGCAGGGCCGAAAGGGCGAGCACGATCTCGGCGTCCTCGGGCGTATAGAGCTTCCTGAGGATATCGATCTCGTATCCTTTTCCGCTTTCGGGGAGGGCGATAGGCATGCGGTCGATGTGTTCCCGCAGCCTCACGTACAGATCTTCATTCATACTGTTACCTCCGCACAATAAATTCCTTCCTGTACGCCGCCATGCCGGAATACCGTGCGGGAGAAGCTTATTCATCGGTTGTTAGTGGTCGTCTGCACGCTCTCCGCTATGCCGGCGCGCTGATTCAGACATGCCCTGGACCCAGGCGGGCGAAAAGGTGCGAGAAAGGGGCATTTTTGCATGCGGATAAAACGGTCGCATGTAAAAGTTTACAAACAGCGTGACAGCCTTTCCCTTTAATGACGGAACTCTGAAGATCATGTTTCGCTAAAATCCGGGATGCACCGGGCACGAGGGCCTTTGATGGCGAAAAGAACGTGGTGATATTCCGCAATATTGCGAGTCTCTTTATATTTGGCCCTTATGGAAATATATAGCAAAAGACAGCAGGCTTTGTCAAATAGAAAACCACGGGAAAACCGACCCTTCACAGAGCGGATACAGTACCAACCTTCATTGCCTATACGCGATGCCATGATCCTTTGCTGCTTTCTCCAGCCGAACATCCTTTGTCCGGAGGGAGCATCCCGCAGGCAGCGCCGCTGCGAGTAGAAAGACGCCGACAAACCCGATGCACCGGCCCATCATCGCATACCGTTCGATGAAGTCCAGAAGTTCTAAAAACTTAACCGCCGGCGCCTGGAGCAGTGCCACTAAAAGTCCAAGGGCCTCTTGACGGTTTAATACACAGGAAACTGAACCCCCCCGCGGCGAAAAGTGCCGCGGCATAACTTTTAAGGGCCCCCGCCAGGGGGCTTTTTAAGAAGTGGTACGTTTTTTTCTTGAGATCGCTTCCGATAGCATGTTGTATGTCGGGAGGAAACATGCTCTGGAAAGAGAGTACCGCATCGCTTATTTATACCTCTTTAATCCGGTTCGTTTCCCCAATCCACTCCAGGGCGGTATCTCCATGAAATATCGTCGCTCCTTAATCGCAGCGTTGTTTTCATTCGTATTCGGTACAGGCGTCTCCGCCGCCGACACCACGTTCCCCCTCGACCCTGGGGCGGGCAGGGAAGTCGTAGAGCTTTATCCCTATGCAAACGGGTACCTGGCCGTCATCATGCCTCCTGGAAAGGCGGGGATTAAACAGGACGAGGAAGTCCGCACCCACGAGAAAACCTACGGGCCCTTTCTGGGGGTCAGCGTCGTAATGCTTTCCCA
>JALOTJ010000090.1 GCA_025457965.1 Spirochaetota bacterium
GGCGGGATGATGGCGCCGGTGGAGGACACGGTCGTCGTGCCCAGCACCGAGTTCACCTCCTGGTAGAGGTCGAGCGTAATGCGGTTTTTCTGGGTGATGTGCGGGGTGATTTTCAGTTTAACCCCGACGGGCCGGTATTCAAAGGTGTAAAACTGGACCCCGGTGTCGCTGATACGGTTATTGGTGGGGACGGGGATTTCCTCGCCAACATTGAGTTCGGCTTCCTGATTGTCGATGGTCAGTATCTGGGGTGTCGAGAGCACGTTGAAATTCTTGTCCGTACCCTGGGCGTTGAGAAGAATGTAGCCCAGGATGCTGCGGTCGGCAAGGTATCCCAGTTGAAAACCGGTGCTCAGCGGAACGGCGAGCGTCTTGCCGGCGAGGCCGTCCGGTACCTTGTAATTCGGGGCGTCGCCCATAATCGAAGACCCGCCGTAGATGTGCCGCCCGCTCTGGTCGCCGAGCATCCAGTCGATGCCGAAGCCCCAGCTGTTCTCAGCGGAAACCTCGACGATCAACGCTTCGATGAGCACCTGTTCGCGGACGATGTCGAGCTCTTTTACGATGCGCTCTATCTCGGCGAACTCCTGCGGCGTGGCGGAGACGATGATCGAGTTGGTGTCCTTGTTCGCGATTATGGAAAGCTTTTGAGACGCGGCCGTAGGCGAGACCGTCTGCTGTGTTTGCGTGACGCGCGCTGTCCGGTCGGAACGGCGTATCGCCGGCTGCTGCTGTTGAGGTGGCGTGGTCGTCGGGGGGGTGACAGGGCTCGTATCGATCTTGGCGTTTTCAGAAAAGGGGATACGGGAAAGCACTGCCGCGAGTTTTTCCGCGTCGGCATTTTCCAGGTGAATGACGTGGATATTGCCCTTGCGCGCCTTGTCGTCCTTGATGTCCTCCATCTTCTTGTCGAGTGAACGACTGATACGGGTGAGCCCGCTGATCTCATTGGCGTTGCCGCTGAGGATTATGGTATTGAGCGGCAGGTAGACCACTATGTCGGTATCGTTCGATTTGAGCTGGCGCAGTACGTTCGCGATCTCGTTGGCATCCGCGTATTCCACCTGCAGGAGGTAGGTGATGGCGCGGTCCTCGGCGGGCAGCGCGGCCCTGCCGTCTTTATCGACGATAATCTCGACGTTTTTTTTGATGGCATCCTTGATCGGGACGACCTTGATGAGGTTCTCGGTCTCGATGACCGCGAAGCCCTTTACCTCGAGGATCGATTTGAGAATATCGAATGCCTGGGTGACCGGTATGCGCTTGGCGGAGCTTATCGTGATCTTGCCGCGCACCTTTTCGTCGACCATGATGTTTTTCTTGATGAGCTGGCTCATGATGTTGAGGAACTCGGCGAGCTCGACGTCCTTGAAGTTCAGCGTGAAGTACTTTTCGGTGCGGTCGACTTTCGGCGCCTGCCGCGGTTTTTCAGGCCGGTCGGCCACCGGTGCCATTGGTGCCACCGGTGTTTCGGCCGGCTTTTCTTCGGGCGGCGCCGTGCGTTCGGTTTCCGGCTTCTCGGGGGTTTCGACGTCGGCCTTGCGTACGGTGTCGGAGGCCGCGTCTTCAGTGGCCTGGGAATAGAGATAAGGCCCGGAAGCGGCGCAACACATGAGGATCAGCATTGAAATCGTAATCGCCCTGAAATATTTTGAACCGGTCATGTGCGTTTTCCCCTGAGTTATTTCCCTAATCGGAAACGGTAAAGTCGTAATTGACGAGCTTCCCGCCGCGTTCGAGGTCTATTGTTATGCGGGAATCTCCCTGGATCGAGTTCCACATCTGGTACAGCTTTTCAGTGCTTTCTATGGGATGACCGTTCACCCGCCGGACCACGTCGCCGTTTCGCGCTCCGAGCTGATAAAGAACGCTGTTCGGTTGAACGCGGAAGAGTTTGAATCCCTGTATTTTGCCGTCCACCCGGTACGGGCCGGCGCGGAGCCCCGCAAGCGCGTTATCCATGTTGTTGAGCACTTTTTGCTGCAGTTCGGCCCTGCTGATCGTCTGCTTGATGCGTCCTTCGCCCGAAGCCGGCGCGGATCCCTTGCCGGTATCGCCCGTGGGCACCGGACCGGAGAACATGTCAAGTATCTCTGTCTTTTTATCGCTTCCCCTGAGGTACACCTTCGCATTATCAATCCTTACCAGGGTAAAACCGTAAACGGCAGCGCCCAGCCTGAAAACCTCGGGGTCCTTTTCGGTGTTCTTCTTTATCAGGGCGCGCGCGATCGTTGCCGGACCGGAAATCGTGCCCATAAGCTGCAGCTCCGTGAGCCTGCTCGCAGCGGCGGCCGCACCGTTGAGCGTTTCCTGACCGGCGAGTCTGAAAAAGCCAGAATCGAGGATATGCCTGTAGTCGTCAAAGGTCTTCGCCGGGACCTGCCGGCCGGGCGCCCGCTGTTTACGCTGCTGATGTCCCGGCAGCGGCGTAATGCTCAGCCTGATTACCTGGTTGATGCCGGCGGCGAGGACCAGCGCGAAAGCGATGATTGAAACCGTATTGACAGCATGATATTTAATATTCTGCATGAAAGGCCGAAACCCCGGGATGTCGTTTGACTTGTCGCATTATCGGAACATCCGGGCGCCCGCTTTCGTCCGCGGCGAAGTGAATCCGGATTCCGTCGGATCAGCGGCGCTTCCCATTGTAGCTAAGTACGCCACACATCATCATTGTTACGCCCGGGCCTTGAATCCCGGGCAAAGCAGAACACTCTGTCCCTGTATGAGATACGACATAATGGTTAAAAATGTTTATTATACGCAGTGGTGCGTTTCACGCACCGACGGTACAGTATAAAGCATCGTACGGCCTGTCAATTATTATTATTGGTGCTGGATTTACGCAAGAAAAATCCCCGCGCACGGGCGGGGATTCAGTAAAAAGCCCGGGGGAAAAAAGAATGATATCAGGCGGCGAACATATCGACCGAAATTATTTGAGAGATCGGAATCCTGACCTCCCTGTTGTTCTTGTCGGTGAGCACGATGTCGTCCTTCACCAGTATTCTGTTTTTATTGAGCTCGACGGATTTGCCGTCTCGAAGATATACGACGATATCCAGCCCCTTTATGCCGAGGTACTTCTTAAGCTGCGACTTGAAGCTTTTCGCCTTTTTTTTCATCTGTTCCTCGTCCTCAAGTGAATGATTGAAGCTGCCAAGCGATCGTTTACAATTATGTCCCATCAATACTATCGGCATTTGCCGAAAATTGTTAAACCAAATTATTTTTTCCGGCCATACGGAGATGTATGGCGGAATGGGAAACTCACTCTCCTTCCAGGAATCTTTTATGAATAGTTCTTGATACCATTAAGTATTTGGGTAGTATAAGGACCATGGATCGCCCTGTACCCTTTTCCGACGCCCGTTCGTGTCCGCCAATCGGTGCGCCTTTCCAGCATCTGATAGCGGTTTTATTTTTGCTCGCTATCGTTGTGAACGGTTCCACGGCAGCCGCCGGTGAATCAAGGTCTGTGCTTTCTTCAAACGGCGCGAATATTCCAGCCGACCTCTACTATCTCGAGGACCCGAATCGAGATCTCACCATTCGCGAAATTGCGGGGCGGACTGTAAAATGGAAAAACAATGAAAACAGATATGTCAATTTCGGTTATTCACGGTCGGCCTACTGGTTCAGGGTGGACATCCATAATCCCCGGAGGGCACGGCAGGAGGTCCTGCTCGAGATAGATTTTCCGAGCCTTGACCTTGTCGATTTCTATGTCCCCGACGGCCACGGGGGTTTCGGCGAGGTTAAAACAGGGGACCTGCGAGTCTTCGAATCACGGCCTATCAGGGACCCGAATTTCCTGATCCCCGTACCGCTGGAGCCGGGTGTTTCAACGGTCTACATGAGGGTTCAGAACGACGGTTCCCTGCGTTTCACCGTGCGATTGTACACCGGCAGGGGATTCCTCGAGAAAAAGGACCTCGTCCTGCCGCGCCTGTGGCTTCTTTACGGTATGCTGTTACTGGTGGCCGGTTTTTATCTGTTCGTGTTCGCGCTGCTTAGGAAACCCGTCTATCTGCACTTCGCGCTTTTCTCCTCAACGCTCTTTTTCTACCAGATTTCGCATCGCGGCTACGCCTTTCAGTTCCTCTGGCCCGGTCTGCCGTGGTGGGCCAATGTCTCGCTTCCAATGCTTATGAACCTGCTCGGCCTTTTCGGCGCGCTGTTTGTGCGCGCGATAATGGATACCCGCGCGTTGAGCCCCCGCACCGACAGGCTTTTTGTCGTCTTCGGGTATGTTCTGTTCCCGCTCGCGGCCGCACTTTCGCCCGTACTCCCGGCGCGCCTGTGCCTGCAGACGACGTATGCGCTGCTGATAGCCTTTGCGACCATTGTTATCATCCATGCCGTTTCAGCGCTCTGGAAGGGAAACCGTTTCGCGCTCTTTTTTCTCGCCGGCGCGGGTGGCTTCGCGGTATTTACCGTCATCGGTACGCTGACGGCATTCGGCAGGCTCCCGCTTTATTTCTTCACCGAATGGAGTACCGAGCTGGGCTTTCTCTGGCTCGTTTTTTCGGCCTCCGCGGGAATGATCGACAGGATGAAGGCGTTGACGGATGAGCTGAGGGCTTCGCGCTCGGAACAGGACAGGAACATCGAGCTCCTCACCAGGGCGAATCAGGAGCTTGCCGCGACGAACGAGGAGCTGAACGCGGCCATGGAAGAGCTCAATGCAACCAATGAGGAGTTCGAGGCCCAGAATGAGGAACTTATCGCCGCCCAAAATGAATTAAAACAGAGCGAGGAAAAATACCGGAGCCTGGTGGAAAATATCAATGAGGTCATTTATTCAATAGACGCATCCGGTTCGCTTACCTATCTGAGCCCGGCCTTCGAGAAAATGACCGGTTTTACGCCTGCCGAGATCGGGGACCGAAACTTCTCCTCCTTGATCCATCCGGAGGATGTTGAAAATATAATCACGCGATTCGGGGAGCTGATGCGCGGTGTGATAAAACCGAGTGTCTACCGGATAATAACGAAAAACGGTACATACCGCTGGATAACGAGCATCAGCAGGCCCATATTTCACGGGGGGGAGTTCGCCGGGGCAAATGGCGTCCTTACGGACATCCACGAGAAGAAGGAGGCGGAGGACCGGGTACTCCAAGAAAAAACATTTGCGACGACGATCATCGATACGCTCCCGGGGATATTCTTTATCCTTGCCGGCGACGGCAGGCTGGTGCGCTGGAAAGGCCGCCTGGAGGGCGACGAGGCCTTCGGATACTCGCCCGCGGAGGCGCGTGCGATGAGCGCCCTCGAGATGGTCGATCCGAAAGACCGGCAGACCGCGGCGGACTGCATTATCGAGGCCTACGATGCGGGCCAGTCGAGCGCCGAGATCACTTTTATGCGAAAAAACGGAGACCGGCTGGTCTTCCATGTGGCCGTGTCGCGCATGCGGCTTGACGGGGAGGTCTACCTGATCGGCATAGGCTTTGAGATCACCGACCGCAAACGCGCCGAGGAGGAGCGGGAGAATACCCGGGCCCAGCTTATACAGGCGCAGAAAATGGAAGCGATCGGCACCCTCGCCGGTGGCATAGCCCACGACTTCAACAATATGCTTATGGGAATCATGGGGAGCCTCGACATGATCCGTCTTATCGTCAGGAAAGACGGCCAGGTGGATCGGGACGCCATTTTAAATTACATTGAAATCGCCCTCCAGTCATCCCAGCGATCGGCGGATATGACCAGGCAGCTGCTCACGCTTTCGCGAAAAAGCGGCATGCAGGCGATACCCATGGACGTGAATGAAACCATCGGGAATGTCTTCAGGCTCTGCAGCACTACGCTGCCAAAATCAGTAAGGCTCGATTTTAATAGCGGAGAATCTCCACTGCGGGTGATGGCCGACCCGATGCAGATGGAGCAGGTGCTGCTAAATCTCTGCGTCAACGCCGCACACGCCATGACGATCATGCGCCCGTCGGGTGAACGGGAGGGGGGTACTCTTTCGGTTTCGGCTTCGGAGGTGCCGGTATCGGACGAATTCTTCGCTCTTTATCCGCTTGCGAGGCCCGGGGCAAAGTATGTAAAGCTTCTGGTTGCTGATACCGGGGTGGGAATTGAAGACGAGGTAAAAGCGCAGATATTCGATCCGTTCTTTACGACCAAGAGAAAGGAGCAAGGAACGGGTCTCGGGCTTTCCATGGCGTATACCATCGTGCAGCAGCATGGCGGATTTATCGATGTACGCAGCCGTGTCGGTGCCGGTTCCGTGTTCTCTGTCTATCTGCCCGCACTCCAGGTCGAACCGACCCCGGGGTGGACCGCTTCCGGAATTGATGACATTCAAACCGGAGAAGGCCGGCTCTTGCTCGTTGATGATGAGAAACCGGTGCTCGGTATCGCGGCCGGCATGCTCGAACAGCTGGGGTATGAGGTTATATCCGCAGAAAGCGGGACCGAGGCCCAGGTGATATTCGAAAGGGATCACAACATGATTGATGCGGTCATTCTCGATCTTTCGATGCCGGGGGTGTCGGGCCTTGAGGTGTTTGATCGGATGCTGGAGGTCGATCCGGGCGTACGGGTTTTACTCGCTTCGGGTTTTATCGAGGAAAATGTCCTCGCAGGGGCATTCGATCGGGGAATAGCGGACTTCATACAGAAACCGTATTCCATCGTTCAGCTTTCAATTAAAATCAAAAAAATAATGGGATCGCCCTCCGGCGGAGAGTAGTTCCCGCGTCAGATTGTCGCTTGACTTTTTTTTGTTATGATAGTAAATGGCTGGTGGTATTACCAGAAGCCATTGGAGGGAGAATGGCCGAACTCATGGGCCCCATACGCGCGCAGAGTCTGGTCGAGGCGTTTGTAACGCGCTTCGAGGAGCTCATCATCTCGGGGGAGCTCGTGATCGGCAGCCGACTGCCGTCGGAACGGGAGCTTGCCGGCCGCATGGGCGTAAGCCGTCCGGTGGTACACGAGGGGCTTGTCGAACTCCAGGCGCGCGGGCTGGTGAAGCTGAAACCGCGTAAAGGCGCATACGTCAACGACTACCGCAGAAGGGGCTCGCTCTCCCTGCTCGAATCGCTGCTTTCATACCACAGGGGAAACCTCGAGCCGGGCCTGCTCGGCAGCATGCTGAGAATGCGGGAGCTCTTCGAAATGGAGACCGCGCGGCTTGCGGCACGCAACCGGACCGGCGAGCACCTCCGCCAGTTCCGCGAGATAATCGATCGCGAAAAGAAATGCGACTCGACGGAGACCGAATCGCTCGTCGCGATCGATTTCGAATTCCACCTCGTCACGGCGATCGCCACCGGCAACCTGGTTTATCCGCTCATCATGAATTCATTCAAGGACGTCTATACGAACCTCACCGGGCAGTTTTTTGCCGACCCGGACGTGGCGCCACGGGTGTTCGGCTTCCATCGTCAACTGGCGGAAGCCATCGAGGCGCGTGACGAAAAAAAGGCATCGACGGTGATGAAGCGCCTGCTCGACCACGGGGAGCGCTATCTCAATAAAACAATAGACGAAAGAATCGCGGCCGTCTCGAACGAGAGGGTCGTATAAAAACAGGGGGTCCGGCATGAATACGACGACAGCGACGGCTCAATTCGCAATCAAGGAACCCAGGGGACTTTCACCGCGTATAACGTGGCTGCGCGACTATTTTTTCAGCGGCGTGGAGCGTCCATGGAACAACGAGTTTATGCCATGGACCACGGGCACTCCGTGGGACGTACAGTACGACGAGATTAGCTATTACATCGTGCCAGAAACATATGCTTTTCTACAGACCTTCCGCTCCTCCTTCCACCAGATGGCGCGCACCGTGCATCTGCACGACGATTTTTGGAAATGGAGCCTCCCCGAACGTCGCGCATGGTTCGTGAAAGAAGTGATGGTCAATTACATGCCGCACGAGGTGCTGCCCGGCGATCTCATCGCCGGTTCACGCTTCAATCTCCAGGCATCGCGATGCTGGACGAAGAAAGAGCTGCAGGAGCGCGACCGCCTGATCTACGGCAAAAAAGGCGCGCGCGCGATGATGAAATGGTTCCACGACCACGGATTCGGCAACTCGGGCGCGACCTCGGGCCACCTTATACCGGATTACAAACGGGTGCTCGTCGAGGGATGGAAGGGCATTTATGAGGACCTGATGGCGCGCTATTACGAACTCTCCGATCGCGAAAAAAGCGGTCCGCGCGGCGCCCAGCTTCATGCGATGATGACCGCCGCGGTCATGCCGAAGGAACTGGCGGCGGTCTATGCCGGGGAATGCCTCAGGCTCGCGGCGAAGGAATCGACTCCTTCGAGAAAGGAGGAGCTGAAACAGATGGCCGCAAACCTCGAGCGCGTGCCGTGGGAGCCTTCGGTCACTTTTCATGAGGCGGTCCAGGCGCTGTGGCTTTCGCACATGCTGGTGATGAGCGATGAAAACTATCCCGGGCCGGGAGTTTCGTTCGGACGCATGGACCAGTACCTTCTGCCGTACTGGGACCACTCGATAAGAAACGGCATGGACCGCGAGTTCGGCAAGGAGATACTCAAGTGCTTCTGGGTGCACTCCAACACCGCCTACGACGCGATGATCAGGGTCGGAGGCAACCAGGGAATAACCGCGGGATTCGGACAACTCTTCAACCTGTCGGGGCTCGGAGCGGACGGCGCGGACATGACGAACGACCTCAGCTACGCGCTCCTGGAGGTGATCGACGAGATGACGCCGATCCTCGAACCCAAGCCGAACGTCCGGCTGCACAGGAACTCGCCCGAGAAGCTCATGGACACGGTCGTTTCGATGATCTCCTCGAGCCAGGGCGCGCCCTTTCTGCTGAATTTTGACGAGCGCTCCATGGCGGGCATGCTCCGGGAGGCGAAGCGCTCGGGTGTCGGGCATCTCATCAATGAATCGAACGTGCATGAGTACGCCTCGGTCGGTTGTCTCGAAAACACGATGGTCGGCAACGACCGTTCGGGCACCGTGGACAATAACCTCAACCTCCTGAAGGCGGTGGAGCTCGCTCTCACCGGCGGGAAAGACCTCCTGCCGTTCACCGACCTGTTGACCGGCAAGACCGAGCCTCCGGCCAGGGTCGGGCCCGATACCGGCGATTCGACGAAATTCATCTCATGGGATGAGTTCTGGAACGCCTATGCGGCGCAGACCAGATTCATTATAAAGAAATGCGTGGAGATTTACGAAATGTCCGAGAGCGTCCGGGCGCGGTTTTCGCCCACGCCGTATCTCTCCTGCCTGGTGCGCGGATGCGCCGCGAAGGGCGCCGACGTAACGCGGGGTGGCGCCGAGCTCAGTTTCACCACGATCGAGGGCGTCACGTTTGCGACAACGGTCGATTCGCTTCTTGCGGTGAAGTATCTTGTCTTCGATAAAAAAGAATGCACGATGGAAGAACTCATACGGGCGCTCAAAGACAACTGGGCGGGCAACGGGGTACTGCAGGCCAAGGCGAAAAACCGCGCGCCCAAGTACGGCCGCGACGATGATTACGCCGACGAGATGGCCCGCAGGGTCATGGACCTCTGGACAGACGAAACATGGAAGCACACGACGAAATCGACCGGCAGGCGCTTCCGTCCCGGCATGCTCTCGTGGAACTACTGGGTGGGCGACGGCTTCGTCCTAGCCGCGAGCCCGGATGGCCGGCCGAAGGGACAGTTCCTCTCGAACGCGATCTGTCCGTCAAACGGCGCGGACATCAACGGGCCGACGGCAAACGCCAATTCAGTGGGCAATGCGCTGGGCGGAAAGGACGCGTCCGGCGGCGACTGGAAGGGCTACCTGAACAGCCTTCCGAACGGGGCGAGCCACACCATCACCTTCAATCCGTCGCTGTTGCGCGATCCGGAGCACCGCACCAAGTTCAAGGCCTTCCTGCGCGGATACGCGGAGAACGGCGGGACGGCGCTGCAGGTCAACATGATCGACGCGGACATGCTGCGGGATGCGCAGAAGCATCCGGGAGCCTACCGGCACCTGCTGGTGCGGGTAACCGGATACAACGCCTATTTTACGGCGATAGGCCGCGAGCTGCAGGACGAAATCATAGCGCGCGAGAGCCATAACAAGTACTGACGGGGAGGATGGAGCCCCGCGCGGGTGCGGTCACGTTCGAACGGCCGCTCTTCGTCGCCCGGCACCGCACCAATGAAGACTATGCACGATACGACCACGGCGCCGACCGCAACGGTGCTCAATATCCAGCGAATGTCCACCGAAGACGGGCCCGGCATCCGAACCACGGTCTTTTTCAAGGGCTGCGGGCTCTCCTGCTCGTGGTGTCATAACCCTGAGAGCATCTCTTTGAAACCGCAGGTGCAGTGGATCGAGAACCGGTGCATCGGCTGCCGATCCTGCGTTGCGGCCTGTCCCGAGGGAGCGCTTGTTTTCGGGGCGGCCGGCGTCGTGATCGACCGCGAGCGCTGCGCAGGATGCGGTGCCTGCGCCGACGCGTGTCCCTCGACGGCCATGGAGCTGCTGGGGAGAAAATGGGCGCTCGAAGACCTGGTGCGCGAGGTCGAGAAGGATCGCGCCTATTTCGAGCAGTCCGGCGGCGGTGTCACGGCCTCGGGCGGCGACCCGACCGTACAGGCGCCCTTCGTCGCGGAATTTCTGCGCGAGTGCACACTGCGCGGTCTGCATACGGCGCTCGATACCTGCGGGTACTCGTCGCGGCAGGCGCTGGAAACGATTCTGCCGCACGCCGACATGGTGCTCTTCGACCTTAAAATCTTGGACAGCGCCGAACACCGGCGGCGCACCGGCGCGCCGAACGAGCGAATCCTGGAAAATATTCTGTTTGTTTGCGATTATATGAAGGCCTCGGGGCGCCCGTCATCGCTCTGGATACGGACGCCGCTGATCCCGGGGGCGACGGCCACGCCTGAAAACATTGCGGCCATAGGCGCGTTTATTGCGCAAAACCTTGAATCAGCCATCGAGCGCTGGGAGCTCTGCTCGTTCAACAATCTCTGCCGTGACAAGTACCGGCGTCTCGGCATCGACTGGGAGTTCAGGGACACCGCGCTGCTTTCCCGCGACGATCTCGACGGCCTGGCGGCGGTCGCGCGCCGGGCGCTTTCAAACCCCTCTATCGTGCAATGGACCGGCGCACCGCGCGTCGAGAAGGACTCCGACGGAGGACCGGGGAAGCGCCACCTTACGCTGGTTAAAGGCTGCACGACGTGCTGAGAGGGCGATGCCGGGGCATTCCCCGATCTGAGAACGCAAATACTACTATTTTCTTTAAGGGAACCGGTTCGCACGGCGTAAAAACCAGGAATCAAACACAGGGAGGACGTCATGCTGAGCTATAAATCCTTCGAGCCTGAAGACATGCCCGAGTTCGAGCCGGACGCAAAGATCGGCCTCATCGCGACCGTCAATCCGGACGGGCTCCCGCACATAACGCTGATTACCGCCCTGCAGGCCAAAACCCCGAACAGCATGTACTGGGGCCAGTTCTCCGAGGGCATGAGCAAAAAGCACGTGAAGAAAAATCCCAAAACGGCCTTTTTGATCATGACGCTCAACAAGGAGCTCTGGCGCGGGCGGGCCCTCTGGACGGGCGAGGCGAAGGAAGGGCCGGACTACGAGATGTTCAATAAAAAACCGATGTTCCGGTATAACGCCTATTTCGGTATACACACCGTTCATTATATGGACCTTATCGAAACGTACGGGCGCGAAAAGCTCCCCATGGGGGACATTATAACCGGGGCGCTCCTCACGCGCTTTTCCAAAGGAGGGGCGAAGAAGAAGGGAGAAACCGTTCTAAGGCCATGGGCGGAGGGGCTCTTCAACCGGATGGATGCGCTCAAGTTCCTTACGTACGTCGGCGTTGACGGGTTTCCCGTCATCATCCCGCTCATCCAGTGCCAGGCGGCGGGAAGCGGCAGGCTGGCGTTCGCCCCGTCGGCGTACCGAAACGAACTCGCATCGGTCCCCCCCGGTTCGACCGTGGCGGTGTTCGGCATCACTTTCGACATGGAAGACGTGCTGGTGAGGGGGGTCTTCAACGGTTATTCGCGTTTTCGCGGCGTGCGACTCGGCACGGTGGATATTGACTGGGTGTACAATCCGATGCCTCCAAAGCAGGGGCAGGTGTATCCGGCGGTTGAGCTACGGCCGGTCGCCGAGTTTTGACGCCCGATGGAGCGCAACCGTTTGAACCCCCAGAAGATGAGGAGGCGAAGGACGAGATAAGCCGTTTTGTTTCGTTCGAGCCGCATTCCGGGCATTGCACCCGCATATCGTCTCCAATCTTACGTAATTCAGCAAACACGTGTCCGCAACTCTTGCATGAAAATTCATAGAGTGGCATGGTCAAGTCTCCATCGTTACATTATTATTTAGAATATACTATATATCTAAAATACTGTCAACTCATTTTCATTATACCGTCAGCATTTATTCCTCGACGACCGAGTTGAGGGTCTCGATCCGGGACTGCAGGTTCCCGAGCGCTTCGAGAAGGCGCCCCGCATTGCCGAGGACGCCCATCATGATCTCATTGAGATATTCAATGGAGCGTGACACCTCCTGCATCGTGGTCTTCTCCTCCTCAGTGGAGCGCGCGATCTCTTCTGAGCCGCGTGAGATAGTGCGGGTGTTTTCCTGTATTACACGTGCAAGGCGTTCCTGCTCGTCGCAGAGGGTGACGATTGTGGTGATGGCGGCGCCGACGTTGTTTGCCGCCTTCTCGATGGAGAGGATAACGTCGGCGGACTCGCGGATAACACCGGTCTCGCGCTCGATGTCGTCGAGGGTGGCATTGACGTGCTTCTGTATGGTCTTCGCCTGCTCGATGGAGCGGTCGGCGAGCTTGCCGATCTCCTGCGCGACGACGGCGAACCCCCGCCCGTATTCGCCGGCGCGCGCGGCCTCGATGGAAGCGTTGAGCGAGAGAAGATTGGTCTGCTCGGATATGTCATTGATGATTTCGGTTACCTCGCGTATGGCCCCCGAGGATTCCTTGATGCGGTCCATACCCACGACGATCTCATCGAGGCGCTTCCTGCTGATTTCGGTCTGGCGTATGCTCTCGGCGCCGAGCCCGCCCGCATCGCGTGCAGCGGCGCTTATGCGAGCCAGCGCGTCGATGTAGCGCATGAGCGCCTCGCCGTTTTCCTTGACCGAGCGATCCTGGCCAAGCGCGCTCGCGTTGATGTTCTCGATGGAGGAGGAAACCTCGGTGATCGCCGCGGATGTCTCCTCGAGGCTCCCTCCCTGGTTCGCCATCTCGTCCTGGAGCTTGACCGCCGTGTCCTTGATCGTGGTGAAAAACGAGGTCATCCCGCCCGTCGTCCCGCGCACACGGTCAAGCACCATGGAGAGGTGCGCGTTTTGATCGTCGACCTCCCTGGCCTTGGCCTCGAGATTTTTGGAGATAAGCGCCATGCGCTGGGCGAGCACCATGCCGAAGGAGATCAGCATGAACGCATAGCCGAAGTTGATCCAGTAAAGGTCGGATGAGATTGCTCCGACGACAATCATCACGTCGTGTACGAGGCATGTAACAAAGCCCGCGTAAGCGATGATAAGGGGTAAGGATTCACGGCGCCTGGCGACCAGAGAGCCGATGATGGGTACCGACCAGATGACCTGGATGGCGATGCCGAGGCCGCCGATGGCCATGGACCTCCATCCCGCCGTGGAAGGAGTCTCGGTTGTCGCACTGAGCGCAACGATCATGCCGATGCTGCTGCACGCGATGATGCAGAAGCGCAGAATCCGGTTGGGTCTCTCGAGAAAGTTTTCCAGGAAAAGGTAGATGAGCCCGACCTCGACGGCCAGCAGGGCATAGTAGAGGTTGTCGGCGGTCGTATAGGAAATATAAAAATCGGGAAGAAAGAAGTGCAGGGAGAGCACGCTCCACACAAGGCTGATCGCGGCGAGATAAAGCGAACTGGCGCTGCCGGCCCCGAAAAGAGACTGAAACAGCATGATGATCGCCAGCACAATGGTTATGGCGCCGGTCGCCAGCGGGATGTACTGCGCCAGGAGCCGCTTCATGAATACATGGTTTTCGATGGATTTCATCTCTCCCAGGAGCGGGACGCTTTTGAAGTTGAACGCGGTTTTGGTAAACCCGCGGACGGCGAAGGTGAGGGCGCCGTCCTCGGGTATCAGGTGCGGGGGAATCCAGTAGTACCGGTCGAAATTCCAGGTCGAGAAGTAATCAGGATCAAATCGCCCCGTCTTTCCGATGATCGTGCCGTTGCAGTAGGTCTCGTCGCCGGCGTCAAGTTTTCCGAGGAAGATCGCGATGTCTTTACCCCTGAGGGCCGGCGGTATCACCACGCGCGTTCGAAGCCACACGAAATCCGGTTTAAGCGATTTAAAGACCGGCGATGGAAGGTCGACAATCTTCCATGCTGAATCGTCGGTATCCGGTTCCATCACGGACGGATCGTCGATCTGGGAATATCGCCATCCCCGTGATATATCGAGCGTCCCGTCATTCGCGCAAGCGGAGAAGGAAGCGGCGAGGATGATGCAGCAAATCAGACGGTAAATCTTCATATAGAGGCTCCTTTCGGCGTGATGAAACCGCGCCGGTAACGGTCATTCCCGAAAACGATAGTGCCGATTCCCTCCATGATATTCCGCTACCGGTTACTATGCGCATTGAAATATTTATGGCATGATTCCGAAAAGTCAAGAATAAAGACATGCCGGCGGCATACGAAATTCTACTTGTATTTTTAAACCTCATGGATTTGATTCAATGCTGTTATATACACCGCCGC
The DNA here is from genome assembly GCA_025457965.1 of Spirochaetota bacterium. Classification (GTDB taxonomy): domain Bacteria; phylum Spirochaetota; class UBA4802; order UBA4802; family UBA5368; genus MVZN01. The sequence continues at coordinate 14,752 of JALOTJ010000090.1, forward strand.
TGCGGTACCAGGCGGTTTTACCGATTGAGGTGCGATGAACGCGGAACAACTCAATGACCTGATGATCGCGGTGAGTCTCATCGCGGCGCTTCTGCTTTTCGGGACTTTTTTGCGGGCCAGGCTTCGTGTCTTACAGAAGATTCTGCTGCCGTCATCGCTGATCGCCGGCTTTATCGGTCTCGCCCTGAGTCCGCAGGCACTGGGAGTTCTGTCCCCGGGGGTAATCGAGATCTGGGCGGCGCTCCCCGGGCGGCTGATTTCGGTGGTTTTTGCCTGCATGTTCCTGGGACACGCAATCCCCTCGCTCCGAAAGGTGTGGCGCGAGGCAGGACCGCAGATCTGTTATGGCTTTGTCGCCGGTTTCGGGCAATATTTTGTCGCCATGCTCGTCACGCTGATTCTCCTGATTCCGCTTTTCGGCGTTCCGCCCATATTCGCGAGCATACTCGAGATAGGATTTTCGGGCGGGCATGGAACCGCCTCCGGGATGTGCGAGGTGTTCGGCTCGCTGGGTTTCCCCGACGGCTGCGACCTCGGTCTCATGTCGGCGACGGTGGGCATTACCGTTGCGGTGGTCTTCGGCATGCTCCTGGTGAACCTCGCTGCGCGCAGGGGACACGCCCTGCTCATTAAAAGCCCCGGCAGTATTCCGCGCGACGTGCTTTCGGGGATCCTCGACCCGAAGAACCGCCGTCCCCTCGGCACTTCGACCGTATCGATGAACGCGATCGAGCCGCTCGCGTTCCACCTGGGGTTTGTCGGGATAAGCATTTTGCTGGGCTGGCTCGCGTACAGGGGCGTGCGGGAGATTCATCCAATGCTGAGAAGCTTCCCCCTGTTTCCGCTCGCCATGCTCGGCGGCATAGCCGTACAGGCCGCGTCATCGGCGCTTAAAATCGACCGGATTTTAGACCGTCCGAGCTTCGAGCGCATACAGGGCCTTTCGCTCGATATTCTGGTCGCATCGGCCATAGCATCGCTCAATCTACGGGTGGTGATGGAATACGGCGCGCCTTTCGCCATCCTCATGCTCGCGGGCCTTGCGTGGATGCTCGCGCTTACCTGGTTTCTCGCGCCCCGAATGTTTCCGGACGCATGGTTCGAGCGCGGTGTGGTTGAATTCGGAATGCAGACGGGCGTCACCGCGGTGGGACTGTTGCTTCTGCGCATCGTCGATCCGGAGTACAGGACCGAGGCGGCGCCGTCGTTCGGATTCAAGCAGATCGTTTACGAACCGCTGCTTGGGGGCGGGCTGGTTACGTCGATTTCACCGATGCTGATAGCGGGAATGGGGCTTCCGGGTGCGCTGCTGGCGGTGTCCGGGATTATGGCGCTTTTTATACTCGTGGCGCTACTGGCGGGCTTTTTCCACCGGCATCCAGGTCCTTACCAGAGCATCCACCAGTAGATGTGCAGGTCTTTTTCGATGATGCTGATAAGCCGGCGATAATATGAATCGGTAAAGAAACGAAGCGGGTTTTCCCCGGCATAGCCGAATGACTTCATTATGGTGGCATAATCATTGGGTTTGGATTTGCTGCCGCACAACCCGTGCCGTTTACCGTAGTCGCATCCCTTACAGGCGCTGCGCTTGAAGTGCCTGAAGTTATGGTACACGCAGAAGGTGCAGAGAGCGGGATTGATGCCCGATGCCTTGCGGCGGAATACGTTATTCTTCAACCTTCTCCATGTCTGGCGTGCCCGTGTGCGGTCCCAGGAGAGTATCTCGTCGCGGTCATCGTCGGTGAAGTAGAGCTGTTCGGCGACATTGATGACCTCGTTGAGCCGAATGGCCTTGATTGTCATGAACTGCGCGAGCGCCCTGTTGAATCTCTTCATATTTTACCACTCTCATGCGGTTGATATGCATAGTAAAATACAACTATCAATCGTAGTGCACGGCCTCTGGTTTTCAAGTACTATTTTAAAGCCCCGCTGGCTTTTTTCTTCAATTTTCGACAGTATCAGCATATCACTTGTGAAGGTAGTGTCCGCTAAAAAATTCATGATATAAAAAATTATTGTTGATAAATTGTGAACATAACACTGTTATGTTTTTTGGATTCCGGAATGTCAGGGGAATATCCGGTCATCGTGGTGCGGCAGTTGTTTTATTAATAGAATCCTTGCGTTATACCGGGTCTTCTTTTTGAATATACCGCACGCGCGGGGGATTATCGTGAATAAATACACGGGCCTGATTCAGGGAGGTTGCCATGTCTGATTTCGATGCCATCGTTATCGGTGCCGGGAACGGGGGGCTGACCGCGGCCGCCACGCTTGCGAAGGGCGGGGCGAAAACGCTGCTCCTCGAACGGCATAACGTGCCCGGCGGCTGCGCAACGAGTTTCTGCCGGGGCCGTTTCGAATTTGAGGTCGCGCTTCACCAGTTGAGCGGCATGGGGGATGAAAAGTTTCCGGGGCCGCTGCGCTCGGTTTTGCACGGCCTGGACGTGCTCGACAGGGTCGAGTTCATTCCGATGAAAAATCTCTACAGGCTTGTTATTCCCGATCGGCTGGATATAACGCTTCCCGCCGATCGGGCTGGCGCGGTGGAGGCCCTTCAGAAGCGATTTCCCTCTGAGAGTGGGAAGATCCGCGAGTTCTACGATCTGGTGTACGATTTTTTCAACCAGCTCATCTCGGTATTCTATCTTCGTGACCCCGAGGCGTCGAAGCAAAAGTACCCGCTGTATTTCAAATATGCCTTCAAGAGTTCCCAGGAAATACTGGACGAATATTTCTCCGATCCACTGCTCAAGGCGACCGTAGCGGCGTACTGGGGATACATGGGAGTGCCGCCGCGGTTTCTGACATTCAGCGACCTGGCCGCGCTCATCTTCGCCTACATCGAATTCAAACCGTATCACATAAAGAACGGTTCGCAGGCGTTGTCGAATGCGCTCCTCGAGACGTTTCTGAAAAACGGCGGCGAGGCTCGCTTTAACTGCGGTGCGTCGAAAATAGAGCTTCGAGACGGCGCCGTGGCCGCCGTGGTGACCGACCGCGGTGAACGCATCGCGGCCGGCTGTGTGATCTCCAACATTTCGACACCGGTGATGTATAACGAGTTGATCGGCGCCGAATCGACGCCGAAGGAAAAGTACGACGAAATGCGCGGCAGCACGATCGGGCCCTCATCCTTCACGCTCTACATCGGAATGGACTGCACACCGGAAGAACTGGGAATCCGCGAGACAACCAATTTCATCGCCGCGCATGACGACATGGACCGCGCCTTTACCCAGATGCGCGACATCGACGAACCGGCGATGATACTGGTGTCGTGCTACAATGTTACCGATCCCGACGCGTCTCCCGAAGGGACCTGCCAGATCGCCGTGGTCGACCTCCAGTACGCGGAGCC
>JALOTJ010000091.1 GCA_025457965.1 Spirochaetota bacterium
CGACGATTTCAACACACTACATTCAATTGAATCGCGGCGGTTCCATCGGTATAATCCCCTGCGGGCGAAACGACGGTTGAGCATATCCTGTTACATAATTCAGCGGGTGAAAATGAAAAAGATTATAGCTCTGGTGTTTATCATGGCGGTTATGATGCTGGCGTGTAAAAGGGACGGAGATGTAATAGTTACCTTTAAGGGCGGCGGCGTCACCCGCGGCGAATTCATAAAATGGCTCAAGGACCGCGGGCTTACGAAAGAAGAGTCCACCAAAAACCGTGACATGATGATCGGCGAGCTCCAGATGCTCGCTATTAATACTATTGCCCTGATCGAAGCCAGACGGGTACATCACGAGAAAAGCGAGCGCTTTTCGTTTCTTATATCCGATATATCCGACCGCTATCTCAGCTCATTTTTGATGGAAAGGATATTAAAAGAAAAAGGCTATAAGGAAAAGGCCCTGAGAATCCGGCAGATACTCATGCCGGTTGAAAGCGCATCCGATTCCGGCGCTGCCATGGCGAAGGCCCGTGAGGCGATAGCGGAACTCGACAGGGGCGCTGACTTCAAGGATATGGTTGCGAAGTATTCAATGCATCCCAGCAGAAATCAGGGCGGAGACATCGGCTATCTGGTGCGGGCGCAGATGCCGCCCGCGTACGCCAATGTCGCTTTTGCCCTTAAAAAGGGCGAATATACTAAAGAGCCGCTCCATCTGAAGGAGCTCAAATCCGTATGCGTAATCCAGGTGGAGGACGAAACGGAGATCACACCGAAGACGATCGAGAAGATTATCCGGGACGACGGCCAGCGGGCGCATCTCGGGGAAATTCTGAACGCTCGATTCAAGAGCGAGTACGTCCACCGGCTCATGCAGGAGAGCGGCGCCGTATTCAACGATCAGGCCATACAGTCGAAGGCGCCTGGAACGGTCATCTTTACGATCGGTGACGCCAGATTTACGGCGGGAGATCTCTCGGCGCGGATGCTCAAGATGCGCGAAATCATGAACGAAGGGTCCGGCGCCGTGGACGCCGCGTCCCGTGAAACCATAGCGCGCGAATACTTCAGCGACCGGCTCCTGGTGATGGACGCGAAGAAAAAAGGCCTGGACCGGGACCCCGAATACCTGAAAAGGGTCGATGAGGCGCGCGAGTCATACCTTGCGGGAGATTATATCGAGCATGCAAGCTCGGCGAACGTCGCGGTCACGCCTGCGGAGGTTCGCAAGGAATACGAGTTATTCAAGAACGGGCGCTATTCCACCATGGTTACGATTAACGGGAAAAAGGAGCGCCGGGTGATGCCGTTTGCCGAAGTCAGCGAGGAGATCGAGCGCGGCCTGCGGATGCAGAAGCGGCTGATGGGCAGGGACGCCTGGATGAAACGGATGATGGAGGAGTACGACGTTCGCATCGCCGACGAGATGCTGGGGAAGAAGGGTTGAGCGGCGGAAGAAGTGCGTTCTACCAGATTCCCGGCACGAGCCGGTTGTGCTTCATGGCGTATTCGGCATAGCCTTCAACAGCGGAAAGCATCTTCTCCTCGATGCGGATCCGCAGGATGATCGAGGGTACCAGCGCGAGGAGCAGCACGCACAGCGCGGGTATACTCGAAAAATAGAGGGTCGTGCCGATATGCGCGACGATCATGCCGGCGTATGCCGGATGACGCAGAAACCGGTAGGGGCCGGAATCTATAACGCGGTGCCCGTCGATCCGGCGTACGAGGTGCGAATAATGCCTCCCGAGCGAATGGATGGCCCACAACCTGAAGACGATCCCCGCGATAAAAACCGGTAACCCGATGGCATGGTGCAAGCCGGGGCGGGGCAGGGCCGGTTCGAACCAGAGGGCGGACAGAATGGTGACGGCGTGACTCACTGCATAGAGCTCGCGCGTTCCCGAATCGGCCGCGTGCTGTTTTTCATTCGAGTCGCGCCGGGCAATCCGCGTTTCAGCGAGAATCCACAATAAATATAACACAGTCATGGCCACATAGAGACCTGTCGAAGCGGCCGGCCGGTGGTTTTCGGACGATAAAATCAGCCTGAGCGTTAGAATGATGATGCCCGTCGCAAGCAAGAGGGGCATGGCCAGGGCCAGATATCTGTTCATATGACCAGCCTTCCCTTGTACTGCGAAACGTTTGCCAGTCTTGCCGCAGCCTGCAGGATACCCGAAGCCGGAATGAATACCGCACCGCCGTGCGTCAGCGTTGTCGGAATCGCGCCGAAACGCGCGAGCGACGACGGTTTCGCGAATGCCAGAATCGCCATGCCGAGCAGAAAACCGGGCATGATGAGAAGAATGAATTCGAGAGTGATGCCGATGGTTTCCATGCACCGACCTCCGATTGCCGTACGTGAATAAAATAACGCCGGCGAGTTTAGCCCGTCCACGTAGTCTGTCAAGCCAGTATGGCGGTTTTAGCCGCTGCACTTCATCCTTGAAGTCGGATTACCCGATGCGCTCCATTGTATTTGTTCTTGACAGCATAATGACTTTTGCATAGTAACTACACGATAAAAATTGCCAGCAGGCATCTTCTCGTCGATTTGCACACCACTAGCTTTCACTCCAGAAGAGGGAGGATGCACATGAGATCAGCCTTCATCCTTGCGGTAGTTATCGTCGTGGTCATATCCGCGATATCCGCGGGCGCACAGGACAACGTCGTCTATCCGCAGCCGTATGCGGCAAAATACGCCGAGATGCCCTATGACCCCTTTATTACCGCCTACGCGGGCACGGGGTATTACTACTGGAACGATTTAAGCGGTCTGATCGAATCCAGCGGCGAGAAGGCGGTGGAGCAGAAAGTCGAGCCGTATGTAATGAAGAAATTCTACGTAAAGGCCGATCTCTGGATCTTCAATGCCGGTATCGAGTATCTCACCAGCCGATTCACCGACATGGGCAACATCACCGAGGAACAATCGGCGGAGGAACAACAGGACCCTCTGGCGCGCTACATGCGCTTCTTCTCGGGACTGCAGCTAGGGGGTGTCGAGCTCAAGGGAAACCTGACCTACCGGAAATTCCAGGGTGCCCTGAAATCTCTGGGGATGAAACCTTATGACGGTACGCCCCCGATACTGCCCGTTTTGTATTATCCGGCAAACGGGCCCAAGCAGGAGTTAGCTAAGGGAGATGAAGCTCCCTGGTCCACCGTCGTCAGGGATTACGAGATCGTTCTCTCCATCCCGATGAACGAACGACGTCGACGCGGCATGTTTACGAGCTATGAAATCGGTGGCCGGTATACGAGCTACAGCGCGCCGCAGAAACTTCGGTTTACGGATCCTGAAGCCGCGCCCGGCGATACGTATTTTTCGGCGGTCATGCAAACGACCTATCATATCTACAGCCTTTCTGTCGGGTATAGAACGCGTTACCAGACGATATCAGACGTCTACGTGGAATTCTACGCGCCTGGGGTTTTTGGGTTTCATCGTTTTGAAAACGACTATCTCGATGCGAGGCCCAAATATCCTTTCAACTTTACCGCCACGGGTCGGGGGCATTTATGTCTGGGGTATGACCTCAAACATGTCAGGCTGGAGGGTGGTATCGATTACACCTATTATTGCTCCTACTCGAAGGCCGATGTTAAATTAAAAGAGGATATTGATTACTACTCTGAACGTACCGGGGACCCAGTTACGCTGACGCAGGGCTCCAAAGCTGAAGTTTCAGCCATGCGCCTCGAACTATTCTGGGGCGTGTATCTTCAGGCATATATTCTTTTTTAACTCCATGGCACGGGGGGCTCAGAAGGCGAGGATTCGAATACGCGCCTTATGAGCCCCCCGTGAATTAAACCTTACATCGCAGTATTAAATCCAGGCCAGCCGCTCCATAAAGGCCTCTAATGAATCCCTGCTTCCTGTAAGCACCTTTGTGCACTCGACATCCTGACAAACCCGTATATCGTTTTTCATGATTTTCTCCTTCGTTAGCTTATGAAAATGAACGTATCGTCGATTATTGAGAATATTATAAAATACTATAATGTTTTCAATACGTCAAATATTAATCGAATATATACGGCCCGAAGGCGCGGATTCGAATCCGCGCCTTCGGGCAATCCGCGCCTTCATCATACCCGTTATTTGGGCCATACCTTCTTGAATCCCTTACCGCCGACAAAACAATACGGGCATTCCTCCGGGGCCTCGTCGCCGTAATGAACGTAACCGCACAGCGGACAGCGCCATGCCGCTTCGGCCGCGTCCTTCTTCCCGTCAAGGAGATGATGGTCGCCGATCAGTATCGGTATCTCGTCAAGCGACGGCATGATGGACCGGTAACTGCCGAGGAGGTAACCGGCGATGATGATGCGCTGCACTTCGCTCGTCCCCTCATAAATGGGCAGAAGCCTGGTGTCGCGCAGAAGCTTTTCGATCGGGTACATCCGTGTGTACCCGTAGCCCCCGAATATCTGCAGCGCGTCGTTCATGACCTGTACCGCCGATTCGGTCGCGTAAAATTTGCTGATCGAGGCGGTGATGGTGGGGTCCATGCCCCGGTCGGCCTCCCATGCCGCTTTCCAGACGAGGAGGCGCATGGTTTCGACCTTCTGGAACATCTCGGCCAGCTTGAACTGGGTCGATTGATAGTTCGAAATCCTGCCGCCGAAAGCGCGCCGCTTCTTCGCGTAATCCAGCGCGTATTCCATCGCGGAGCGCGCGGCCCCCACGGCGAACGCGCCGATGATCGGCCGGGTCCGCGCGAAGGTCTTCATGGCCAGAACGAAACCCTCGCCCGGTTCCGCGAGCACGTTCTCCTTCGGCACGCGAACGTTTTTAAGGTTGATGCCGACGGTGTTCGAGGTGCGCTGGCCCATCTTCGGAATGGAGCGCCCCACGCGTACGCCGTCCCATTCCTTTTCCACAATGAATGCGCATATGCCCGCGTGCTTCTGCTCGGGGTCGACCGTCGCGAAGATGGTCATGTAATCGGCAATGCCGCCGTTGGTTATCCAGTACTTGGTGCCGTTGAGCAGGTAGCCGTCGCCGTCTTTAGTCGCGCGGCAGATCATGGACGCGACGTCCGATCCCATGGTCGGCTCGGAGGTCGCGAAACAGATGCGCTTGAATTCCTTCGCGATCTTCGAAAGGTATTTTTCTTTCAGCGCCTCCCTGTCCGAGATCATCAGCGGTTCGAACCCGAGCGAGTTATCGAATATGGACGTGGCCAGCCCCGGGCATGCGGCGGCGATTTCCTCGGTGAGGATCGCTCCCTCCAGGAGCCCATACCCTCGTCCACCGTACTTCTTCGGGATGTCCGAATTCATGATTCCCGCGTCAAAGGCCTTTTTTAAAACAGAGAGCGGAATTTCGTCTTTTTCGTCATAATACCAGGCCGCGGGCAGCACCTCGTTGATCGCGAATTCCCGGGCCTTCTTTTGTAATGCCAGTTGCTCATCGCTCAGGGTGAAATCCAGCATGGCTCTCCTCCGTTATTTTCGTGATGTCATGGTTCGGTTCGTGGATGTCTTCGGGCGCGGGTGGTCGGTAATCGCGGGACGGCCGGTCGGTCTCCATGCGCGCCACAGCCGAATGCTATACCGCCAGCCTGTTTTGATCCAGAAAAATAAGTAGCACTTCCCGGGAGAAAGTTTAATTAATTCATATAATTTGGTTTATAAAGATGTGCCGATATAGTTGATTCCCGACCTACCCGAATTCTACGGTATCCGGCTGTGCCCGCGGTAACCGTGCATGAAGCTGGCGAGGCTTATTACCCGGCAGATGAAGGGCGAGCTCACCGTCACCGGTGTCGGAGGCGCGAGTTTCAGCGAGTGTGTGGCGCCGGCCCGATAATTATCAGGATCCGATCTCCATGATGTAGTTCGCCGGTTTTCCTGAAACGAGTACGTTGCACTGAGCCCGCGCCGTCGGTTCGCCCCCGCGTGACAGCTCGCCTGTAAGGTGAATGAGGTTTTTACCCTCCCGGAAGACCGAAGCGACGGCCCTGATGGTGTCGCCTTTCCTGGCCGTTCCGAGATAATCTATGGTCATGTTGACGGTAAGAAGGGCCGTGTCGTAGCCCAGGGTGGCGCACACGGTGCCCATGGCATCGTCCAGCATGGTCGCCTGTATCCCCCCATGCAGATATCCGGCCGGATTGGTCATCTCGGGGCGTACGGTGTAGTCGAGCTCGATACGTCCCCGGCCCACGTCGACAAGCATCGCGTCGAGCCAGCGGGTAACGCATTCGAAGGGCATGGATCCCAGGTGTTTCCCGACAAGAGGGGTCATGACCGAAAGCACCGCCTCTGAAATTTTGGTTGAAGGGCCCTCTATCCGGCTCACCGCGATTCCTCCGATGGTGATTTAGTTCGATGCGCCTGTGTGATAAAGGTCTATCGAACGGCGGATATCCCCTGTCAATTTAAAAACACGCTGTATCAAACATACGTGCGAATGGACGGGGTTTTTATTTCTTGACAGTCGACCGAATATTGGTTAGACGTCCAACCAACTGAGTTTTATCCTGGTCCGAGCGCCGTAAGAGTTAAGGGGGCCGGATGGAACGGCTATACATTATTTAAGAGCCGGGAGGGAATATGGACATTTCATTCAGCAGCATAAGCGACATGGTCGTCAAACAGGCCCGGGCGATGGGCGAAAAGCCGGTGATTCTTTACTATGAGCGCGAAATCAGTTACCGTGAGATGGATGAGAAAAGCGCCTCGATCGCGGCAGGACTGCAGAAGCTCGGGGTCAAAAAAGGCGACAGGGTCTGCCTCCTCATGGAGAACTCGCCGGAATACTATTTTGCTTATTTCGGCATCATAAGGCTCGGCGCCATTGCGGGCCCGGTTAACTGCTGGTGGCAGACAAAAGAGATGGAATATCTTTTTAACGACTCCGGGGCCGTCGCGGCGATCGTTGATTCGGCATATCGCGCGCACCTGGAGGCGATAAAAGGAAAGGCGCCGGCGCTGAAGCATGTTATAGAGCGCGGAGGAGACGGCACGTTTCTTTCGTTTGAAGAGATTGCGGATAAAAAAGCGGTTCCTGCCGATGTTGAGATCGGCATGGATGATGTCTCCACCATCGTGTACACTTCGGGCACCACGGGAAATCCCAAGGGAGTGCTCCTGACCCACGGCAATATCCTCACCAATTCGCTGCAGGCGGGAAAACTGGCCAACATAAGGAGCAGTGACGTCGTACTGTGTTTTCTTCCCCTGTTTCATGTCAACGGTCTGGTCATCACCGGCACGGCGCCGATGTGCGCCGGGGCACAGATAGTGCTGCGGAAAGGCTTTTCGGCCGGAGAATTCTGGGAATGCGTTTCGAAATACCGGGTGAGCATTTTCAGCGGCGTCCCCACCGTCTACCAGATTCTGCTGGCTACGCCAGGAAGCGAAAAGGCCGACGTGAGCTCACTGCGGTACGGGGTGTGCGGTGCGGCACCGATGCCCGTGGAGACCATACGCAAGTTCGAGGAGAAGTTTAACATGATCATCATCGAGGGATACGGCCTCACCGAAGCCACGGCCGGGGCGACGGCGAATCCCATCGATGGCGTACGAAAGATCGGCTCGATCGGCATACCCTTCGAAAATAGCGAGATAAAGCTGTTTGATGACGACGACAATGAGGTGCCCCGGGGGGAGGTGGGCGAGATCGTAATCCGCGGCGGCAACGTAATGAAGGGATATTTCAACAGGCCGGAGGAGACCGAAAAAACACTGCGCGGGGGATGGCTTCACACCGGAGATATGGCGTATGAGGACGAGGACGGCTATTTTTTCATCGTGGACCGCAAGAAGGAGATGATCATCCGTGGAGGAGAGAACATCTATCCAAAGGAGCTCGAGGAGATAATATACGGCCATCCGAAAGTACAGGAAGTCGCGGTGGTCGGGGTAAAGGACGAGATCTACGGCGAGGAGGTCATGGCCTGCCTGGTGCCGCGGCAGGGAGAAACGATCGACGTTGAAGAGTTTCGCTCCTGGTGCAAGGCGAATATGGCCTCGTACAAGGTGCCGAAGTACGTCAGTATCCGGCAGCAATTGCCGAAGAACATACTTGGAAAGATATTGAAAAAGGAACTGAAGGCGGCATTGAAGGGCGAGGGCCTTCTGGGCTAAGATCGCGCGGCGCGAAGGACATGCGGCCGCCTTCGCGCCGTTTCCGCCTCACTGCATTCCAACCCAGGCCGTCGGCTTACCGTATACGATGAACGGTGACGGATTGAGGCTGCCACCGCCTGTGCCCAGCGAGCCATAGCCTATATACAGCCGGTCGTTCACGCGCCGGAGCTCGTCGCGCATGGTGTGTACAATGCCGCCGTTGTGAGCGGCGTACTCTATCAGAAACGCGTTCTTTGCGTCATAGGCTGACGGCCCCACCGTCGTGTTCATCTTCCGGCTGCGGTTGATTACCGGTTTGCCGTCGGACGAAGTCTGCTCGAAGAGATTGTATCCCCATCCCCCGGAGCCGCTGAAAGGGAAGAAGGCCTTGCCGACCCACCTGCCGGGGCCGAAAAAATGATCGGTGTAAAAATCAACCATCGCGGCCATGATGCCGACAGGAAGGTTCATCGCCCGGTACTCCCCTTTCAGTTCGGGGAAAGCCGGCGCGTCCAGCGCGTGAAAGAGCTGGCGAAATTCTGATTTCGAGAGCTTTGTGATGTCGTCAGGTGTCGCGAGGCCCGGATCTTTGCCGAGGATGTCGGAGGGTGCACCTCCCTGATACCCGAAACCGTTCTGCAGTATGTTAATTGCCGAAAGCGCAAGCGTGATGATCAGAGACGCGCCGATGAAGTACGATATGATTTTTATCGTTTTCATTGTCTGGTTTTTCCTTGTGTTTAATTAAAGTTATTATAATCATTGAAGTCTTGCGCACTTATGGACGACCGGTAAATCCGTCCATCGCGCTGTCGCCGCCCGACATTTTAAGCATCCAGTCAAAAAAGGCGGTGGGCAGCAGCTTCAGGAACATCATCCCCCGGATGCTGTGCGCCGGAAGCATAACGTAGGGGTGGTCCTTTTTCACGGCGCGTACGATGCGCGCGGCCGCCCGATCGGGCTTCACGAAGGGGCTCAGGAGCATCGGCTTGAATCCCCGGAACATCCCGGTGTCGATGATGTACGGGCATACGCAGGTGATCTTCACGCCGCCGTGCCCGAATTTTTTTAATTCACGCCTGAGCGCCTCGGAGAATCCGACCTCGGCGAACTTGCTCGCGGCGTAATCCGAGAGAAGCGGCATTCCCAGAAGCCCGCTCGACGACGCCACGTTGACAATGTTGCCGCTGTTGCGCGCGGTCATGCCGGGAAGGACCGCCTTCGTGAAATACAGGTGGCCCCAGAAGTTGACATCCATGGTCCGGTGAAACTCCTCGAGCGACAGGTCCAGGAAGGCTTTCCCGATAACCACACCGGCGTTATTGATCAGCACGTCGACCTGCGTAAAATCGCGCATGATACCGGCGACCGTCCGGGATACCGCGGTCCTGTCAGAGATATCACACGTGTAGGTATTCACCGATATTTTCACGCCCTTCTTCCCGATATCGTCCTTCAGAGCTTTCAGCGCCGCCGCGTTTATGTCTACCAGCGCCAGGTTCGAGGATTCGGCGGCGAATCGCAGGGCCATAAGCCTTCCAATACCGCTGCCCGCGCCGGTAATGATGATGTTTTTGTTTATAAGAGACTTCATTTTAATTATACCTCCTGAACGTGTTTCCGCGCCAGTGTCGCGGCATCCGCATGCTAGAGTATATGACCGGAAGCAATCGACCGGATTTATAATTCCGTTTAAAAAAAACTATACGGCGCGGCGGGAGTTTTTGCGGAAATCACGGGGGCTGGTCCCGGTGAACTGGCGGAATGCCTCGTTGAAGGCGGACTTCGAGTTAAAACCGACGCTGAAGGCGATTTCGAGCACGTTCATCGAATCGCTTTCATCGAGGAGCCGTTTTGCCTCGTCGACGCGGAAACGGTTGACGAAGGAATTGAAGTTGGTGCCCAGGGTATTGTTGAGCACCCATGAGAGGGTGTGCGGGCTTATCGCGAGTATGGCCGCCATGGAGCCGAGGGAAAGGGAATCGTCACGATAAAGTTTCTGATCTTCCATTAGCTCGCTAATCCGGCGCAAAAGTACATCGATATCGTCCGGTACGGAGTGGCCGCGGAACGGTCGGCTTTTGCCGGCCTCGACGATGAGGAGTTGTATAAGGCGCGGATGCCGTATCCCTACGATGTATGAACAGCAGAAAAGCAGGCCTATGCCGGCCGCACCGGCGCGGGCGGCTGCGGGAGAGCCCAGCGCGAAGCCGGAGGTCACCGCGGATGCCGCCGCGAGGGTGAGGACTACGTAGAGAGTGTTGACCAGAAGCAGGGGAGAGGGCCGCCTGTAAAGCATACCGCGGATAAAGCCGAAGGCGAGGGGTCCCAGCAGGCCCGCGTATAGAATGCCGGCGGCTATGGGTACGATGCATACCCAGGCGGTACCCCGGAGCACGTTTCCCGAGGCGACACCGGCAATGAGCAGGCTTTTCGCTTCGGAGGTGGACAACATAAAGAGCAGGTCCGCGGGCAGTGCCGCGAGCACCGGAAGGAACGTGGCCGGGTGGACGCTGTGAGCCGTTGCGTCTGGGCGCACAACCAGGGCATACGCGTGGTAAGAGAGCGGTCCCGCGAGAAACAGGAGCGAGCAGTGAAAGGACATAAGCCATGGATGTTCGAGTGCTGTGCCGTCAAGCATGAATCCGACCTGGAAGAGGAGCAGCCCCACGGTGAAGAGCAGGGCGGAGAGGTTCAGGTTTTCCGTGCGCCGTTTTCGCACGAGCAGGTGAACGAGCGAGAACAGCAGCGCGAGCCCCGCCGAGAAGAATATGATGTAGTCGAGACAGGCCGCCGATGCCGGAATCATTGCGTACGCTGCCGGGGAATGCGATCGCGCTTCGCAAGCGCCACGGCTGTAGTACAATATTCAATCAGGAATGTCAAGATGTTTCGGCGCGGCCGCGTGCGATGCCATATCACTCAATGGCTTCCGCGCCGTAGAATCTCGCCGATATCCACGCCGTCAAGATGGCGCAGGACAAGCGGCTCCATGTCGTCGGCGGTTTCCGCGAGCTCGTCCGGACGCGGATGATGATCGAATACGAAGACGATATGCGACATGAAGCTCTCCGTGATCCTTATGCCGAACTGTGCGAAATAAACCCCCAGGCCTTCGTCGGTGCACGCGCCAATCAGGACCGAGTCACGCCCGCGGTTGAGGATCTCGCATTTCTGGGCGAACAGGACCTCAATCGCCGGATCGTCGAAGAGCGTATAGGAGACCCCCGCCTCGGAGAGGTAGTCGATGAAGGAACGCACCCCCAGAAAGCGGTGTTCGATATACGGCTTGTCGGCAGGCATGATCGTGTTCCCCGTTCCGTGATTATTGCACGGGCCAGATGATACCATGCCGTGGAATCTGTCCAGCCGGAATTGGGATTATCCCGGAACAGTGGACGCGGTTGCAGCCGTAAGCGTAACGCGAAACCATGCTTCAGTCGACCGGGGAGTACACCCGCGATTACCGTTTCCACGACATGTTCTATGGTGCCCCCGCAAACACGTGGCGTTCGGGAACGACGCACAGGAATGTTCCGGTAAAAACCCTTTCATCACCGCGGACGATCTCCACCGCCACGGTTCGCTTTTTGCCTTCGGATTCAATCACCCGGGCGGTGGCCGTCAGCAGCTCTCCGGCGCCTGCCGGTTTTAAAAACGCCACCTCGGCCCTTCCCAGAACGACATTGGGATGGTTCACCGCGAGCATGGCGGCGTAATCGGCAAGCCCGAAAACGAAACCGCCGTGAACGAGGCCGCTGTCGTCGGCGCGCATCTGGTCGCTGAGACGAAGCGCTACCGTACAAATACCCTCTTCAAGCGAGAGCGGGTTGCCGCACAGGCGGCGATCGATACGATCGTGCGTTTTAATGTTAAGCTCGGACATCGCGTTACCTCTTGAGATCGTTATG
>JALOTJ010000019.1 GCA_025457965.1 Spirochaetota bacterium
ACCTATCACAACTGGAAGGTAAACCGGGTGCGTCTCATCAACCTCATGGTGCCCCTGTACTACGGCAGGGTGGCCGGTTTCGTCAACACCACCTGGGACATGAGCTCGATCGAGGCGGAGAGCGTCGTCGAGCGGCAGGCCGAAGTATTTGAATCGATGAAGGGCTACCTGATCGAACGCTGGAACGAGAAGCGCGCCGAACCCGATGAATTCCCGTATGTGCGGTAAATTTCTATCGCCACGATGATTTTTACTTTACGAGCCCGATCAATGGTGACACCCTTGGCGAAAGGCATGTCTGCCCTGGCGGAGGAAACGCGCCCGGGCACTATCAGGTAACCATGGAAAAACACATACTGATCTCCGAAAAATCAAAAGCCGGCCTTCCGGCACACTATAATTTCCCGTGTGATGCGACCGCGAGCGCCGACATCGCTGCAAGCATCAACGCCCTGCGCGGTTCGGGACACGGCGTGAAACTGGCGGTGCTGATCCTGACGGCGGACGAGTTAAGCAGGCTGGAGGCGTCCGGGGAGCACCGGCTTCCCGATTCCGTGTATTTCAGAATCATCATAACCGGTGCCGGAATACACGAATCACTGTCCGAATCTCCGCTTCTGGCGAATGTAGCGCACGTTACATCATCCCCTTTTTCAGCGGCCGAGCTGTCGTTTCATTTAAAAAAGGCCTTCAGTTCGATGGATCTCGAAGTGAAGCTTGCCGCCGAACGAAACGCTTACCAGAACACCCTGCTCGACATGAAGCAAGACCAGGAAGACCTTATAAACATAGGCCGCGCGCTCTCAATAGAAAAAGACCCGGACCACCTATTCAGGCTCATCCTCATGCTCAGCAAGAAGATTACCGGCGCCGATGCCGGAAGCATTTACATCGTGGAGGTGCTTCCGGACGGGGCAAAACAGCTGAGGTTCAAGTATTCGCATACCTTCTCGAAGGAGCTTCCCTACGAGGAGTTCGTGATGCCGCTTAACAGAAACTCGATCGCCGGGTACGTCGCCGTCACCGGCATGATCCTCAACATCCCCGACGTCTATATGCTCTCGAAATCCGACCCGGTGGCCTTTAACTCTTCATTCGACCGCGAGCACAATTATCGATCGAAGTCGATGATCGTGATACCGATGCGCAACCACCTCGACGATATAATCGGCGTCATCCAGCTCATCAACAGCAAGGAGGACGATAGCGGCAACAGCAGGATGACCGGCAACGAGGCCTTTGAAATAGTGCTCTCCACGCCGCAGGACTTCGAAAGGAAGGTCGTGCCATTCGCCTCGCGCTACGAGTCGCTCATGGAGGCCGTGGCCGGCCAGGCGGCCATCGCCATCGAGAACAACCGCATGATGAAGCAGATTCAGATGCAGTTCGAGGAGTTCGTCAAGGCCTCGGTGACCGCGATCGAATCGCGCGACGCGGCGACATCGGGCCACTCCTTTCGCGTGGCGGAGATCTGCAAACAGATGGCCCTCGCCATCAATGGCGAGGAGGACGGCTTCTTTAAAGACGTGCGGTTCTCGGACATGGCGATCAAGGAGCTCGAGTACGCGGCGCTGCTGCACGATTTCGGCAAGGTCTACATCGACCTTGCGATATTCCAGAAATCAAAAAAGCTATTTCCCAAAGAGTTCGAAAACCTGATGATGCGCTTCGACTACCTGTATCGCTGCGTCGAATTGCGATTCCTTATGGAAGAGAACCGGCTGCTCCAGAAGGCCCGCGGCGGCATCGACGTTTCGGCCGATTTCGACAAAATAAACGCCGACCGGACTTCGAGGCTCGGGCGCATACGCGAAATAAAGTCGACCCTGGCGACACTAAACGAGCCGACGGTAACGAACAACGATCCGGAGGATGTCATCCGAAAGGTCCACGAAGAGCTCGATTCGCTCGACTGTTTCGATCCCGACGGCCATCGCATTCCGGTGATCACCGACAGCGAAAGGATGAACCTCGAGATCCGTCGCGGCAGCCTCAATCCGCTGGAACGCAAGGAAATCGAGAGCCACGTGGTGCATACCTATAACTTCGTAAGCAGAATCCCCTGGCCTCCCGAATACCGCAATATCCCCGAGATCGCGCTCAAGCACCATGAGAAACCCGACGGAACCGGCTACCCCGGCGGCATTTCGGGCGAGACGGACATTCCCCTACAGGCCCGAATGATGGCCATCGCCGATGTGTACGACGCGCTCGCGGCGACCGACCGTCCCTATAAAAAGTCGGTGCCCCTGGAAAAGACTATTTCGATCCTCGAGGATGAGGCGCGGAATAACAAGCTCGACGCGGAGCTCGTCAGGCTTTTTATCCGTCACCGGATATACGAGAGCGTGGACAGGGACTCTTTTAAAACCGGAGTGGTGTAAAATGCGCTCGAACCGCCTTCTGGTCATAGCGGTTATCGCTCTTCTCTCGTCTGTGTCCGGCGCACGAACAGGCGAGGCGCGCGTCACCATCGTCTACACCAACTCCCTCAACGGCAACCTCGACTACTGCCGCTGCCCTTCCGATCCCAAAGGGGGCCTGGTCAAGCGGGCCACCGAAATCGAATCGATCAGAAAGGCCTTCCCTAATGTCATCCTGCTCGATACGGGCGATTTCCTTACCATCGACGACGACCCGATCCTGGCCAGGCACATCGTAGAGGCCTACCGCATCATCGGATGCGACGCGATGGTCCCCGGCGACCAGGAGTTTTCCGGAGGCACGGAGTTTTTCCTCCGGCTCGCGAAAGGTATGCCCTTCGTCTGCGCCAATCTTCAGGTTAAAAGCGGCGGCGCCTGGAAGCACGCGTTCCCCCGAAGCCTTCTCATCGAACGCGGCGGAACGACGATCGGCATAACCGGGGTGATCGCTCCCGGCGCGTTCCGCTATTATCCCGAAAAAGTAACGGAGCGTCTGCGCGTGCTCGACCCCGCCGCCCGGGCTGCCGACGAGGCGGCCTCGCTCAGAAAACGGGGCGCCGGGCTGGTCATACTCCTGTCGCATGCCGGTTACGAGGCAGATATCGAGCTCGAAAAAAAACTGGAGGACGTCGACGTCATCGTGGGCGGGCATTCACAGACCCTCGTGGCCGAACCGCGCCGGGGCGGCAACGCGGTGGTGGTGCAGGCGGGGGCAAACGGCGCGCGCATAGGCATACTCGAGCTTTCGTTTCATGGCGGGAAGCCGAGGGTTATGAAAAACTCGTTCCGCCTCCCCGACGAGCACCGGCCGGCTGACGACCCGCGCATTCGCCGCATCATCGACCGTTACAACGCGGAGGTAAAACGGGAAATGGAGAAGATGCGCCTGAGATGATCGATCTTGCGGATTTTAAAAAACCGGCCCGCGAGGCCGCCGTTATCGTCGCGCTCGCCTGCGTGCTGGGCCTTGCGGCGAACCTCCTTCACCCGAACGGATACAGGCTCGTACCGGTTGAGGACCCGGCGTACCGGAAGATCGTGCGTATCGACGCGGCGGAGGCAAAAATCAAGTTCGACAGCGGAGCGGCCGTTTTCATCGATACGCGCTCACCGTTGGAGTTTGTGGCGTCGGGCATCCCCGGCGCACTGAACATCCCCGGCAGTCCCGAATCGTCGTCCCTCAATGCGATAAAGGCGAACAGCGGTATTTTCGAGCAAGCCGTCGAGCCGGTCGTCTACTGTTCGGGCCTGGCCTGTGACAGCTCGGAATCGCTGGCGCGGCTGTTAGTGTCACTGGGGTACTCGCGCAGCGTGTATATTGTGCCCGGCGGCCTTTCTGAATGGGAAGCGAAAGGATATCCGGTGCGTAAAAAAGAAGAGGAAAAAACGGAATAGGCGATGGGCTTCATTAAAAATTCTCTGCGTGGCGTGGCCTACGGCAACGGGGTGACCGCGTTTCTCCGCGTAGCGATCGGTCTGCTGTTCATGTGGTCCGGCGGTGCAAAAATGATCGATCCCGCGGGGTTCGGGAAGATCATCGGGTTCTACGGCATCCTGCCCGAGCGGTTGCTGCCCTACGCGGCAGCCACACTTCCGTCGATCGAACTGCTGGCCGGCGCGCTCCTCTCCGTTGGATACCGGATAAAGCCGGCGGCGCTTATTACCGCGTCGCTGCTTGTGATATTCATCGCGGCCATCACCCTCAACCTGGCGCGGGGCGAGCGCTTCGATTGCGGCTGCTTCGATCTCGCGCGCTTCGGCATAAGCGAGACGATCGGACCTGGCGTCATCGCGCGCGACGCCGCCCTCCTGGCCGTGGCGCTCGTGCTCTACCGGGCGAAAAAACACGTTGCCTCGATCGAGGCGGTCTGCGAACGCATCCGGCTCCGCGAGCTGTAAACCGTCCGACGCGAGCAGAAGGCCGCGGCTTTTCTACTTGAACGAATGCTCGGCCGCGGGGAAGGTTCCGGCCTTCACTTCGCGCGAATAGTCCGAAAGCGCCTTCCTGACGGTATCCGCGAGGTTCGTGTATTTCTTCAGAAATTTTGGGTTAAACCGCTCGTCGAAACCCAGCATATCGTTGATAACCAGCACCTGCCCGTCGCAGAGGTTTCCCGCGCCGATGCCGATGGTCGGTATCGAGAGGCTTTTGGTGATCTCACCGGCGAGCAGGGCCGGCACCATCTCGAGCACAATAGAGAACGCGCCGTTATCCTCGAGTATTTTGGCATCCTCAATCATTATTCGCCGTTTGTCTTCCTCTCGGCCCTGTACGGTGTACCCTCCCAGCTTGTGGACGGACTGCGGCGTCAGCCCGAGGTGCCCCATGACCGGAATCGATGCTTTCGTAAGGACCTCGACGATGTGAGCAAAATCGCGCCCCCCCTCGAGCTTCACGGCGTTTGCACCCGTCTCTTTCATTATGCGGCCGCAGTTACGAAGGGTATCTTCCGCGGAAACATGGTAACTCATGAACGGGAGGTCCACGACGATGAAGGTCTCCGGGGCCCCGCGCCGAACGATCGTGGCGTGGTAGATCATCTGCTCCACCGTCACCGGAAGCGTCGTCGAGTTGCCCGCGAACGCCATCCCCACCGAATCACCCACCAGGATCACGTCGATGTCGCTCTCCTCGATAAGGCGCGCGCATGCGAAATCGTAGCAGGTTATCATCGCAATGGGATTCTTTTCGTCCCGGGCCTTTTTGAAATCATTGATCGTTTTTATCCTCGCCATCGCAACAACACCTCCCTGTATGGTTCACCTGTCGCCGGATCCGTCAGATCCGGTTCGATCTCGAGCAGATGTTTCATCACAAACACCCTCTGCTTGATGCGCGGATGCGGTATTTCCAGATCCGCGGTTTTTATCACCATGACATCATATAAAAGTATATCGAGGTCGATTATGCGCGGCCCCCGGGGAATCACGCGCACCCTTCCCATGTCGGCCTCGATGCGCGAGAGACCGGCGTACAGATCGCCAGGCGCGAGCTTAGTCGTTCCGCGCACGACCGTGTTGAGAAAGCGCGGCTGGTCCGTCACGTCGACCGGTTCGGTCTCCTCGACGGAGCTCGCGCCGGTTACGGCCAGAAGCTCCCGCTCGGCCATCATTCGCCGGGCGCGTTCGATGTTCGCCCGCCGGTCTCCGAGATTCGTCCCGAGTCCAATATACGCAATCGCCACGACTACAGCCTGTCGCGGTAGTCGGGTCCCGACACTTCGATTATGACGCACATCTCCTTTATGCGCGAGAGTATTCTCCCTCCGGAAAGCTCTTTCAGCGTCTTGAACGGATTGTTGTTGGAGGTGAAGATCGTGAACTTCTCGGCCTCGTAGCGCGCGTCCACAAGGTTATAGAGCGTCTCGGCCTCCCAGGCGGAATCGCGCTGTACGCCGAAGTCGTCGACCACGAGCACGTCCACCTCTCCCAGCTCCTGTTCGATCCTGTTCGCCTCGCCATAGGTATCGGAGTCCTCGTTAAAGGTGGCGCGGAGGCGGTTGAAGAAGGTGCGCGATATCTTGATGAAGCGCCCCTCCACGGCATGGCGTATTATGAGCTCGGTGAGTATTATGGAAGAGAGCAGGGTCTTCCCGGTCCCCGGGTTTCCCCAGAGGAAGAGCCCCTTGCCGGTGGAAGGAAATTTTTTTACCATGTCGTAGGCGGTGTTCTTGGCGTCGGCGGCCAGCTTGTGTATGGAATCGAACGAGTCGAAGAAACGCCAGCGGTATTTCCTGTCTATTCCGGAGCGCGAGTAAATGGCGTTGATGCGGTCTATCCGCATCCGTACCGAACGACAGGCGCAGTCGCGGATCTCGCCGCCGTCGTAATAGAAATACGGGGATTCGCCGCCGCATTTGCATGCCGGAATCACGCATTTCGGGCACGGCGAAAGCGGTACTTCTCCCATCACCTCGAATCCCACCTCATGCACTATGCCGGTATGCTCGCAGTATGCGCAGAAATGGCTTGCCGCCGGTTTTTGTCGCTGTTTACTGTCTGTCACCATTGGTGCGCTCCCGGGAGGATGATTGCGCCCGCCGCACGCGGACGCACCCTCGATGCTGACCGCCGGAACAAATCCTGTCAATCAAATATACCGTCAATATGCCGGTTTTCGGCATGTTCTACCGCTTTCTTTTTACCGGCGCCGCCGAAGGTGGACCAATACTCGGGGAGCGATTGATTTCTACCGGAGCGGTATCAGAGGAGGTTCGAGGCGAGCTCGGCCAGCTGCGACCGCTCGCCTTTTTCGAGGGTGACATGCGCGTACAACCGCTGTCCCTTCATCTTGTCGATAAGATAGGTAATGCCGCAGCTCCGGGAGTCGAGGTAGGGCGTGTCAATCTGATAGGGGTCGCCGGTGAAAACGATCTTGGTACCCTCGCCTGCCCGGGTAATGATGGTCTTGACCTCGTGAGGCGTAAGGTTCTGCGCCTCGTCAACGATGAAGAAAACCTTTGAAAGGCTCCGGCCCCGTATATAGGCCAGCGCCATTATAAGCAGCTTTTCGTTCGCCACCATCTGCGAAATGCGCCTGAAATCCTCGGACTCCTCGTCGAACTGGTTCTTGATCACCGAAAGGTTGTCGAAGAGCGACTGCATATAGGGGTCAAGCTTGCTCTGGATATCGCCGGGGAGATAGCCGATGTCCCGGTTTGAGAGCGGAATGATGGGCTTGGCCAGGAGTATCTGTTTGTATTCCCTGCGGCACTCGAGCGAAGCCGCGAGCGCCATGAGCGTCTTGCCGGTGCCGGCCTTTCCCGAGAGGGTAACCAGGCTTATCGCGGGGTTCATGAGCGCGTTCAGGGCGAATGTCTGCTCGGCATTGCGCGGCGTGATGCCGTAGGCCTTCTTTTTCTCAACGAGCCGCAGGACGTTATCGTCCTTCATGTACATGGCGAGCACGCTCTTGGCGCCGTTACGCATAATGAAAAATTCGTTGGGATGGGGCGGCTCACTGAAGCCCGATTCCTCAAATCGGATCGTTCCATCCCGGTACATTGTGTCGATCAGCACGGAGGAAACGTCCTCGACGAGGTTCTTGCCGGTATAAAGCTCGTCGATGTCCTTGACCTTGCCCGTCTCGTAATCCTCTGCCTTAAGGCCGATGCTCTTGGCCTTCATTCTGAGGTTGATGTCCTTGCTGACAAGGAAGACGCGCCCGAACCCGGATTCCCTGGCGAGGTTGTACGCAAGCGACAGGATGCGGTGGTCGGGCGTGTCCTCCCAGAATATCTCCCGGAGGTATTCGTCTTTTTTTATGTTCGTGTTTACGACGATGGTGCCGCCCGAGTCGAGCGCCGCCCCCTCGTTTAGCAGCCGATCGCCGATGAGCGCGTCGAGCTCGCGCGAAAATTCGCGTGCATTGAAATTGATGATCTCGTTTCCGCGCTTGAAACGGTCGATTTCCTCAAGGAGGGTGATGGGAATAACGACTGCGTGTTCTTCGAAGGAATAAATACAACGGTAATCGTAAAGGACCACATTGGTGTCGAGGACGAATATCTTGTTATCGTTGCTGGACATGTATGCCGTGTTTATTTTCCGCCTGGCACCGCTCTTGAACGTTGATGGAATGATACGCGCTTTGCACGCGAAAGGCAACTATTATTTTTCCATATCAGTGCGTTTACCCGCCGACGGGACGGAAAAACCCGATTATTCCCGCCGTCGGTAAACTTTATTATTGACCCATGGAGCGATTTGCCGGTATAGTTTTCCACGTAAAGGACGGCATCATACCCGCAAGCCCGCACCCCCGCCGTCCTCGGCAAGGCTGACGTGAAACCACTTAAGACACTTTTTTTAATTATGATCTTCGTGATCCGATCCCTCGACGCTTCCTCCGGGGATGGGAGGCCTGAGATCATCGCCTCGTTCTCCACCTCGGTAGAGGACCAGGACGATGCGGTACGCCACAACATACGCCTCGCCTGCGGAAAGCTCGACGGATATATCGTGATGCCGAAATCCATCTTCTCGTTCAATGACACGGTCGGCGAGGGCTCCACCCGGAACGGATTCAGAAACGGCGCGGTGCTCTACCGTGACGAGGTGCGTTACGAACCCGGCGGCGGCCTCTGCCAGGTGTCATCCACGCTCTTTAACGCGCTTCTGGCCGCCGGCGGCGAGATAGCCGAACGGCACCGTCACTTTCAGCCCGTCACCTACGTGCCGCCGGGACTGGACGCGACGATAAAGTACGGAAAGAAGGACCTCCGCATACGGAACCCCTATGATCAGAAGCTTTATATCGAGTCGTCCGTAAGCGGCAAGAGCCTTCTGGTGCGTATTCGATCTGACATCCCTCCTGCCTTCCGTTATGAGCTTTTCACCGAGGAGGAAGAGGCGGAACTTCCGATCCAGGACGACGGAAGGCGCCTCCGTGGCGGCATAAGCGTGAATGTCTACCGGAAGAAACTCTCCGGCGACCGGCTCATAGAGTCATTTCTGCTCTACAGAGATCATTACCCCGCGGTATACCTCAAATGATCCACGCCCTTCTTATCGCCATGGCATTGTTCGCGCCGTCGCAGGCCTCTCCCGACGATCCGCTTCGTGATTGGGCCGGCTTCGCGAAAAGCCCGGAATCGGCCGTGCTCTCCGACTGGTTGCGCTGTGTTGCCCGCGGGCGCCTTCTGGCTGAGGATTACCCCGGGCGCTTAATGATCGATGTTCCGACTTATTTCGGCAAGCTCGGCCTTTTTATCACGCTGGTAAAGGGGTCAAAGGTGCGGGGCTGTTTCGGGGCTTTTCACCATAAAACGGGGGACGCGGAGCTCGCCCTGCGTGAATATATAAACGGAGCGCTGTTCCTCGATCCGCGGTACCCTCCTCTCGATATCCGGGAGCTCGGTGAAACGAGGATCATACTCACGGTCGCGGGGGAGCTCGTGCCCGTTGATGATATAAATCAGGTTGATTTTTCCCGTTACGGCCTTATGATAAGCTTCGAGAACGGCGAGAAGATCGTACTGGTCCCCTCCGAGATCAGGAGCCGGGACCGTCTCGACAGGATAATCGGGTCCGGAATGGTCGTGCAGTGCGCGGCATTCCGCGCCGTGACGATACGCTGAAACCGGGCCTCAAGCCGGCGCGATCCCATCTCACGGAGAATAAGACAATGCACCCACAATTTTTTAAAACCGCACGAATCGCCTCGCTTTTCATCCTGGTCGCCACCGCGCTCTCATGCGCGACCACGGGGCGTGAGGTGCTCCCCGACGGCCGGGCCGTATACAAGAAGGCCGGCTCGGCCGATATCGCCCGCTCCGAGGTCATCGAGGGAACGGTGACCGACGCGGCAACGCGCAAGGGGATCCGCGGCGCGACGGTCGAGATCAAGAACGCGAACATGGGGATGGGCTACTACCGCCTCGAAACCGATTCGAGCGGAGCGTTCCGTATCGTGGATTTTATCAAACACGTCCGTTACCGGATAGAGATCAGCGCGAACGGTTATGTACCATATATAACCACCGAATCGATATCCGCGGGCAGGTACGCGATCGAACTCCGGCGCGAGGGCATCCTCGAGGGCATGGTACGGGATTCGGCCGGCGCACCCATAGCGGGAGTCGAAGTCAAACTATCGTCAGAATACGGGGGCGAGCATGACGAGCGGCCGATGGACCGCCCCCTCATCGCCACGAGCGACGCGGGCGGCAAATACTCTTTTTCGCGCCTGGCCGAGGGTTCGTACGCCGTCGCGTTTGCGAAAACCGGCTACATCACCGAGACGGCCGTCATACAGCGACTGAAAAGCGGCGAGCGCTTCGCGCTTCCCATGCGGCTCTTCCGTCCCGCCTCGATCGCCGGCTCGATCGCCATACAAAACGTGGACAGCCCCGCCGTCAATATGAACATAACGCTCAAGGGCCGCGTGACGCATGCGACCGTGTCCTACCACGACGGAAGCTACCGGATCGACGACATCAAGCCGGGCACCTACGCGGTTTCCCTCTCCCATGAGGGCTTCCACGCCCTCGACGCGCCGCCGCTCGCGATTCAGGAGGGCGCACAGATCAATGGCTTCAACTTCACCGTCAGGCCGAAGGAACCACAGCTCCAGGTATACGCGTACCGGTACACCTTCGCGCCGGGAATGAAGGTTGAGTTCAATCTCAAAACGATCCGCCTGGAGAAGGTCAATGCCAGGATATACCGCGTACCGCTGGGCCTCATCCTGAGCGGCCGGGTTGACCCGAACAAGCTCGACGTGCGCGCAGTGAAGCTCCAGGCCGTGCGCGAATGGGAGCTCCCCGTTCAGGACTTCCAGCCCTATGAGTGGCGCTATCAGGCGATGGACCTCAGCGAACCGCTCCCCGCGGGCGCCTACTGCGTTGAGGTCGCGGGGGCCGGGCGCGCCGTCGACCGCAAGTTTTTCACCGTCACCTCGACGGGGCTCGTGGTCAAGCGCTCGCGCGAATCGGTCTTCGCCTACGTAACGAGCCTGGTTACGAACGAACCGGTGCCCAACGCCTCGGTGGTGGTATTCGACAACACCCCGGTGAAACAGGATATTCGGGCGCGGCGCACCGCGACGAAACCGCCCGAGCGCATCGAGGACCTCCCGGTTAAAATCGTACACCGGGGGAAGACCGACGCGGGCGGCGTCTTTCACCATCCGCTCAAAAGCGGTATGCACCTCTCGGTGCTCGCCGTCGCGCCGGACAACAGTTATGCGTTTGCGAGCACCGGCTCGCCCTACTCCTTCGCGCAGGAGGAGAGCAAGTATTTCGTCTATACCGACCGGCCCGTCTACCGCGCGGGAGACACGGTGTTCTACAAGATAATCGGAAAGAAACGCGAGCGCCGATTCGCCCCGCTTTCATCGAGCGCGCTGCAGTACGAGATCAGGAATGCCGATTTCGACGAGACGATCCAGAGCGGCACGATGACGCTCGACCAGTGGGGAACGTACGGCGGCTCGATCAAACTCGACGGAGAGGCACGCCTGGGTGAACACCATATTCGCGTGGGTAAAACCGCCGAGACCCTTTACGGCAGCGGGAGATTCTACGTGGAGCAGTACCGCAAGCCCGAATTCAAAATCGACATCAGCCCGGCCCGGCCCTATTTCATAAACGGCGACACCGCCGAGTTCCGCGTGGACGCCAAATATTTTTTCGGCGCGCCGCTGAAGGGCGCCCTGGTTAAATACCGCTTCTACGAAAGCCGACTCCGCGACACCGACACCACCTACTGGTGGGAGGAGGACTACGGCCACAGCGAGGCCTACAACCGCATCAAGCTGGAAGGCGACCGCTACCTCGACGATAACGGCGTGGCCGCGCTGCGCCTGGCGTGCGGGAGCTTTCCGTACGACCGCGAGATAACGCTCGAGGCGACGATTGTGGACCGGTCGAACGTCAGCATCACCTCCCGCGCCAGCGTAAAGGTCGGGCGGGGAGACTTCTACATCAAGATCAACCCGGCCCAGAGCTTCTTCGCCGACGACGAAAAAAAGATAATCGATGTTAAGACGACCGCCCACGACGGCGCTCCCGTAAGCGCGCCGGTCGAGGTAAAGGTTTTCCGGTACCTCTGGAAGCCCTGGCAGCGGGTCTATGTCCATGACAAGGTGCCCGTTTTCGAGCGGAAGTTCCAGACCGACGCGAAGGGCGCCTTCAGGCTCGAGCTCCCGAAAAAGTTCGACCTGTACGGCGAGTTCGACATAATCGCCGCGGCCCGCGACAGGCGCGAAAACGAGATCACCGCCTCGCGCGTGGTGTGGGTGTACAGCTCGCGCGGCGCGCGCGTGGACTCCCGCTTCAAAAACCTCGAACTTTCCGTTGACCGGCCGACCCTTGATAAACCGGGGGAGATCACCTGCCTCCTTAAAAGCCGCTTCCCCGACGCGTGGGTGTGCCTCACCGTGGAGGGCCGGGACGTCTACGAGAAGAAGGTCGTTCGCATGACCGGTAACGTCATGCCGGTAAAGATGCTTATTAAAGATGAATACGCGCCAAACTGCTATATAACCGCGACGATGCAGCGAAGCCGCGCGCTCTTCACGAGCTCCGCCGGCGTAACGCTCCCCGACGCCGATACCCGGATTATGATCAGCATCACACCGGCGAAGGAGAAATACCTGCCCGGCGAGAAGGCCACCGTACGCTTCGAAGTGGACGACGAGAACGGAAAGCCCCTCAGGGCCGACCTTTCGCTCGGCGTGGTCGATGAGGCGATCTACTCGATCCGGCACGACCACACGCCGAAGATGCTCGATTTCTTCTATGCGAAGATCTCCAACTGGGTGCTCACGAACTACTCGTACCCGATAACGGTGCTCGCCGGCGCCGCCAAGGAGGGCAAGGTAAAGGTGCGCGAAAAGTTCGAGGACACCGCCTTCTGGAGGGCGGACATACGCACCGGCGACGACGGGCGCGCCGAGGTGAGCTTCGACCTGCCCGACAACCTCACCACATGGCGCCTGACCGCGCGCGGCCACGACCTGGCCGGCCGCGTGGGCGAGCGCAGATCCGAAATACTCGTAACGCAGGACCTCATCGCGCGCGTGGGCAAGCCGCGGTTCATGGTCGAGGGTGACACCGTGGGCCTGGTCGGCATCGTAAACAGCAACACCACGCGCGGGCTACCCGACGTGAAGACAGAACTGAAGGCCGACGACGCGCCCGTTCAACCCGACGAGTCCGTGCGCATGAGCCTTCCCGCCTTCGGTTCGGCGCGCGCCTACTACACCGTAAAGGCGCCCGAGGGCAAGGATTCGATGAAGCTCCTCTTCTCCGCAACCGCCGATACGGAAGCGCGCGACGCGCTCGCGCTCAGCATTCCGGTGCACAGCCGCGGCGTTCCTTACGCGCTCTACGGCGTCGGCGATATGGCCGAAAACCGCACCGTATCGGTGAAGCCGCCTCCGGCCGCGGACGACTTCGACTTCGTTCCTTCGGAAATCGTCATCTCGCTCAACCCCGGCCCGATCGCCCGCATGGCGAAGGCCGCGCGCTACCTTGCGGAATACCCGTTCGGCTGCGTGGAACAGAACATCAACCGCTTTCTGCCCGCGATCGCGCTTAAATCCGTGCTCAAGAAGAGGGGGATGGAAGGACTCATCGCCGGGCTCAGGGTGGAGGAGACGGCGACCGCCGGACTCGAGCGCGTACAGCGCGCCCAGAATGACGACGGTTCGTGGGGATGGTGGAGCGGAGACCGCGGCAACGAGTTTCTCACCGGGTATGCGCTCTACGCGCTCCACACGGCCAAAAGGCTCGGTTACCCGGTAGAGAACGGACGGGTCGTAAACGCGCTCCAGGCGGTCGAACGCATGCTCACGGACGCCGCCAACGACCGCGACGCCGCCGCATATCTGTTGTACGTTTACGCGCTTTACGGGCGATGGAACGACCCGGCCTTCCGCGCGATAGCCGCGGATAAAAAGCCGACCGCCTATACGCTTTCCTTCCTGGTGCGCGCGCTCGCGCTCGGGCGGAATATTAGAAATCTTCAGCCCTCGGA
This sequence comes from Spirochaetota bacterium, assembly GCA_025457965.1. Classification (GTDB taxonomy): domain Bacteria; phylum Spirochaetota; class UBA4802; order UBA4802; family UBA5368; genus MVZN01. Next base: position 13,905 of record JALOTJ010000019.1, read on the forward strand.
CAGGGAGCGCCTCGAGACGGCCCTGCCCCGCGCGCTCGACGCGCTCAGGAACATGCAGAAACGCGACGCGCGCGGCGTCTACTGGGAGGCCCTTCCCTCGCACGCCTGGATCTGGCAGGGAGGGAGCGTCGAGCTGACGGCGCACGTGCTCGAATCGCTCGTCGTCGCCGGCGACCGCTCCCCGCTCCCGGCGCAGATACTCGGCTCGATCTCGCGTCGGGGCAGGGACGACCGATGGAACTCGACCAAGGAGACAGCGACGGTGATACTGGCGGCCTGCCGACAGCTTGAGGCATTGGACGGCGGCAGCGCCGAAAGCGGAACGGTCGCCTTCTCCCTCGACGGAAAACCGATAGCGTCGATTTCCTATGACACGGGCTCGATGAAGGACCTCGCGGCCCTCTCGCGCCGCGTCGCCGTTCCCGCAACGGCCGCAGTAGAGGGCTACACCATCATCGCCGACGGCAGCGCGGGCGGCGAGGTGAGCTTCGACGTGACGCTTCGGGGAAACCTGTACTTCAAGAGCTCGGGGTTCATGTCGCTGTTCAAGTCCGAGGAGCGAAGCATGCGCTCGCTCGAGAACGGCATCGGCCTTTCGCGCGGCTTCCACGCGGTAACGCGCGTGCGCGACATCAACAATAACGAGTACCTGGTGCCGCAGGCGATCTCGTCGAGCGCACCGATCCGTGTCGGTGACGAGATAATGGTAAAGGTGCGCTTCCGCGCACAGGATGACTTCGAGTATCTGGTGCTCGAGGACTACCTTCCGTCGGGATTCGAGGTCGTGATGAACAACGCCTACGACGAGTACCAGCCGTACTCGCACAGCGAGCGACGCGACAACCGCATGGTCTTTTTCTTTACCCGGATAAGTAAGGGTGAAATCTACGAGATCGCCTACATCATGCGCGCCGAGCTGCCGGGGCGGTTCCTGGTAAAACCCGCCCGGATTGAATGCATGTACGAACCGTCTATCCAGGGATGGGCCGTTCCGGCGCGATTCTCGGTGGAGAAGAAATAGGAGTGCCGCTTACGAGCGGCACCCGGCGGCAATTTGAACACCCCTGCTCTTGTAATAGGGAATGATGATGATTTGATACAGTACCGAAAACATACCGAAAGCGATTCTTGTCAACATGATGAACCTCCCGTGTTCTATTGCCCGCCCGCTTCGGCGGCGGGGTTGGAGCGACCATTATGAGTGAGCGCTCACTCATAATGTACCCACTGTATATATGGGCGTCAATAAAAAAAATTAAATTATTGCCGCTCTGCGCTTTTTTCCTGATCGCGTGGTGCCCCGGGGCCGTTTTCTCGGCACCCGGCGCCCCCGGACTCTCCGACGAACCGAGCATCCGTATCCGCATACTTTCAAAGACGATGCGTCTTCTCCGCGAGGGCGGCGCCGAGGGCACGGTGTTCCTTTTCCCTGAGGGCACGCGTTTCCACGGTACATCCGGCGCCGGCAGCATGTCCATACGGCGCGCGGAAGCGCTTCCCTCCGCCGACGGATGGACCCTTGTAACCGACGCGGGCGATTTGCGCGGCTCGTTCGAGGGGATGATGGATACGCACGGCCCGGACCGCACGTTCGAGCTACTGACCGGAAACGAACGGCGGCGCTACCCTCTCCCGCTCGAGATCAGGAACCAGGAAGGGGACATGGAATTCATCATCACCGAGCGGCTTTTCCGCTACGCGCGCGATGCCGCGCGCGCGGAATACGGCCCCATGCCGCCGGGCACGGAAGAGGCGTTCGAGGCCCTTGCGCTCCTGATCGAGGCCCGTCATGGATACATGGGCCGCTTTCGCGCCCACAAAGCTTACGACGCGTGCGACCTGGCCCACTGCGTCGTCTACCGCGGCCTGACCGCCGAATCCCCCGCGCCGGACCCCGCGTGGCGCATCGACCCTCGATCGCTCGCGTACGGTGCGCATTTCCATGCGGAGTGCGGCGGGCGCACGCTTGGAGTGCGCGTTTTCGGCCCCGCCGGGAAAAACTGCAACGGTGTACGGGACCGCCTGTCGGAAACGGGAACGGACCTGTGCGGGGGCGCTCACTCCAGATGGCAGGCCCGCATTCCGGCAAAGGACCTCGCTTCCATTCTGATCGGAAAGAACGCCCCGTATTCACCGCTTTCCCTGTCGATCGACGCAGAATCGCTATCCGTCACCCTGCGCGCCGGCGACACGCGCCGCGCCTATCCAGCCGAGGACTTCAGGTTGCGACTCAACCGCAGCAGGGGATGGAGCTTTCTTAAAAGCAACGACTACCGCATCGAGATGATACGGGAGCGGGGCGAGCCGGTATTCATCTTTAACGGCACCGGGAACGGGCACGGCGCCGGACTATGCCAGAAGGGCGCACTCGAACTCGCGCGACGGGGATATTCCCGCTATGAGATACTGGCGCACTATTTCCCATCAATCAATTTTGCGGCACATAAACAAAGGGCTGAAGCGCACCCACCGGAGCTTTCATACGCGCTCTTCAATCCGCAAAGCGGCGAAATCACCCGCTCAAGCCACCGGGCCATTGAGAAACGCGTTCTTCCCCCCGGGTCCATCTTCAAGCTGGTCGTCGCGCTGTACTGCGCGGCCGAGCGACCGGACCTTTTCGACGCACACAGGTATCAGTGCACGGGACGCGCCGGGACGCCGCTGCCCGACCGGTGCTGGACGCCGGCCGGCCACGGCGACGTCGGCATGACCGAGGCGCTTTCGCGTTCGTGCAACCTGTATTTTGCCTCCCTGAACGGTTTGATCGATGCGGACTCCTTTCGCCGATTCTGCGAATCGCTCGAGACCTGTGGAATTCGAATCGTAACACCCCCCGTTCGCGGACCAGGGGAATTCGCGCACCTGCTCTGCGGGCTCGATTACCGGACAAGAGTGTCGGTACGCGACCTTGTCGCGCTCGCGCGGCTCGTTTCGCCGGGGGAAGACGCCTCCGCGCGCCATGCGATTGCGCCCGAAAGACGGGCAATTATCGCACGGGCCCTGTTCGATACCATGGATACGGGAACCGGTGCCGGCGCACTCGATGCCGGGCGGTCTGGTAGCTGCCGTTCATGGGGCAAGACCGCGACCATTCTTTCCGGCACCAACCGGCTGACGGGATACGGGCTTTTCCTGGGGGGAGACGGTGAAAACGGCATTCTCGTCATACTGAGGGGTGGAACCGGCGCAGAGGCCGGCCGGTGGTCTGTCCGTCTGCTCCGCGGCCACACCCGGGAAACGGTTGAAAAAAAATGAATTTTCTTCCCCCCGGGGTCGATATATCCTGTATATACGGATATTCGCACGCATATATCATTCAACGAGATAAAGAGGTTCTTTATGAGACGAGCAATCATATCCATAAGGCTGATCGCCGGCACTGCACTCCTCGCCTTTATGGCCGCACTTATGCCCGTGTACGCCCAGGAGGCCCCGAAGAAGGCCCCCGCCGAAGATAAAAAAGAAAGCGCACAGCCTGTTGAAGACATCGGCGGATGGCGCGTAAAGGACTTCAAGCCGTATATTCAGGCGATGCGCGACCTCCAGAAGCTCAGCCGCGAATATGCGGAAAACCTGTTAAAGGTGGCGATAGACGAATATTCTACGGGCCTCGACATTCTCGAGGATATGGAGAACGAGGTGGCCAAGATCGCCGTGGCAAATAAAGACAAGAAAAACCTCAACGAACGATGGTACTGGCAGGAGATTGACCGCAAGAACCAGGAGGCCAGACAGATCGCGAAGCTCCGTTACGACGCCAAGCTGAAGTCCGTCACCTACTTCACCCGGGCCATCAACAGGCTCGACGAGGTGCAGTTCACCGAGGTGCGCAAGGACCCGAAATTCGTCACATTCCAGTCGCGTCTTTACCAGGTCTACGTATCGTGCCAGTACGATGTGCAGAACCTGAAGCCCTGCATCCCCATCCTCGAGCGGTACATCGCCCTCACCGACGCCAACAGCAAGGACGTCTGGGCGTATCGCTATCTGAGCAGCTGCTACGGTTTCATGGAAAACATGGTGGGAAAATTCCGCCTGGGCTCCGAGGAGGAGACGCTGAAATACAAGCAGCTTAAAAACCGCAACATGCTCAAGGCGACCGAGATACAGTACGGCATCGAATCGCCCGAGTACAAGCATATCCAGGAAATTGTTGAAATAAACGAAAAGAAAACCGAGCGGTTGAACGATTTCAAATAACAGCACCGGCGTTATCGTTAAACGGGGAAGGCGATGATTCAAATCATCGCCTTCTCCGTTTACGCTGCCTTCCCGCCCTGCCTCTTCGCCATCGTATCGCGATCTTCAATCCTCCTGCCGGCCGGAGCGCACGATGTCACTTGAGAGCTCTTCGGCCATCTGCACCAGCCTTCCGGACGTGCCGACAATGTCGCCCGAAGCGGCCGTCGTCGACTGGATCAGGCTGTTGATGGTGCCGACCGAGGTGGCGATTTCGTTCATCACGGACTCTTGGTTCTGTGTCGACTGTCTGATGTCGCCGGATTTTTTCTGGACCACCACGACTTTTTTCTGAATCTCCCCTTTGATCGCATCCTGCCTGGAGATGTTCCCGACGACCTCGTCCGATCTCTGCTGCAGAAGGTTGACGCTCTCCACGATCTCGCGCAGCAGCTCGACCTGTCTGTTGATGCTTCCGCTGTTCTCGTCGGCCTTGCGCATGTTAAGCCCTATGAGGTCGCTGATCTCCTTGAGGCTCCCGACGGACTGCTCTGAAAGTTTATTGATCTCGTCGGCGACCACCGCGAAGCCCCTGCCGTATTCGCCCGCGCGCGCGGCCTCGATCGCGGCGTTGAGCGCCAGGAGGTTTATGCGATCGAAGATATCACGGATAATCTCGATTACCGAGGACAGCTGCGACGAGCTCTGGATGAGGTCCTTCGAATTGCGGTCAATGGCCGCGATGGAATCCTCGCCGGTCCGGGCCGTGCCGAGTATGACCTCGAAGGTGCGCGACATATCGTCCGAACTGGTGCGCAGCGTGTCGATGACCGCGGACAGGCCGTTGATCTCTTCCATGAGGTTTATGAAGGATTCGTACTGTTCGGTCGCGTTGACGCTTATGCTCCTGGTATTTTCCGCGATATCCCTCGTGTTCGCGACGATCCCCCCGGCCGAACCTTCCTGCTCTCGCATGTTGCGCGCGAAAACCGCGGCGGTGTCCGAGAGCGAGCCCGCCACCGATTTCAGCTCCTTCGATTTTTCCTCTATGACGCCGTGCAGCGCCTTCATTCGCATGAACTGGTCATCGTTTTTGCTCTTTTCATCGCGCACCATCCGCACGGCGTTACCGAGCATGCCTATTGAAAGAAGCACGATGAAAAAGCCGAGGAAAAGCCCGGCCAGGCTGTCAATCATTCCCGTTTTTATTATTTCAAGTACGATGCCGTCTACTTTATCCTTATAATAGATAAAATAGCCGATGATTTCAAGAATGTAGGCGGACATGATGAGGCTCGCAATGAGCCTGGAGGAAAACGAGGCGGCGAACAGCAGCGTCACGAACATAAAGTACGGCATCGTCACGAAGGCGAGGTGAGGCGGTTTGACGAGAAACATGGCGAAGATGACAAGGGAACACATGCCTACATAAAGATTGGCCGCGGCCTGCAGCCTTCCCTTTCGCACCAGCACCATCGCGGCGACCGCGAAAATTGAGGCCGGTATGGCGGATTTCAGGAACTCGAAAAAGCGCTCCAGGCTGACCGAGAGGGTCGCCGCGGCCCCGATGACGAGAATGACGACAAGCAGAAAGGCGAAAAAGAACACCAGCCAGGCCTTCTGCCTGGTCAGGTAATCATCCCCCCTGTAACGGAGTAGAAAATAATCTTTCAGGATTCTCTGCATTCTACCGGCACTCCTTTGATGCGATACTATACAAAATGCATTCGGTTGTTGCTTTATGTGACACGGGTGGCTGAACTCCGTCCCGGACCGCACTGCTAACGATATGATACAGGGGAAAGGGAAACGCCATCGCCGAGCAAACCCCTCTCGGTGAATATATGCACGATACAGGGTTAATGTAAAATGAATTTTTTATTAATTCGCGACACGGGCGCTCGGGTGTGTTTATTCTGAGACGGTTTCGACGGCAGGGCCGGTCACCACCCGATACGATCGCCCGTCACAATAGAGAAGGATCCTGAGCACAAGTCCCTCGGGGACAAAGAGGCGCAACGGCTCGGGCTGCATGATGTTGTTCGCACGCTCGTAGCGCTCCCGCCGCAGATTAAGCTCCCACCGTTCCATGGCGACCAGCAGGTATTCCCCGGCGGCGACTGCGTGCCTTGAGACGCGGCGGGTCTGCGCGGGACCGGTGTCCGTCCGGCCCGCTTCGATGCCGTTGATTAAGACCTTATAAAAAATCATCCTTCCGGACGGCAAACCGGGCGTATCGTCGATCGCCTCGACCTCGAGGTTGTGGGCGCCCGGGGTACGATACCTTACGCCCTCGGCATAGCGGTACACGGTCCTGGCCGTCTCTGCGTCGACGATCTCGGTGCGGCTCCCGTCCGAAACTGAGAGCATGCGCGGGTCGTGGCTGTCGAGGAAACGCGGCTTTCCGGTCAGTAGAATCGCGATCCGTATTTCGCCGATCACACAGCGAAGTTCCGGGCCCGAGCGTTCCAGGAGCACCGGTCGTGCTCGATACAGGGTGAAATCGAGCACCCCCTTTCGCTGCAGCAACTTCTCAGCATTAAAATCCGCCGAATAGAGAATGCCCTCATCAGTATCACCGTCTCCGTACAGGGCATAGAGCGTCTTCCCCGACCCGCGAAGACGCCATGGCGTAGAATCGAACCGTCCGAGGGCCAGCTCGAGCGGCCCGGTGTCACCCCGCATCCATCTTCCGGCGATGGTTTTACCGTCTTCCACGCGCAGATAAAACAGTATTCCGTCCTCCTCGATAAACCGTTCGACGCCCGGTCCGATCGGAAGGGCCACGATTCCTTCACGGTCCGCCGAATGGAGCGCACCGCCCGGAAGCAGCACATATGAAATGTCCGACCCGAACGCGCCCCGGTCCGTTGAAGCGCGCGCGGACGTCAAATGGCCGTTCCATGCGATTATGGCAAATGTCAGATGGAGGATGATCGATGTGATGAGGAGTTTGTACCTAGAGCTTCTCAAGGATGTCCACAAACTCCGATTGATATATCCTGGCGCCCAGAGCGCTCTGCTCGTCCACGATCTCTTTCAATATCTCGGGCGTGGTGAGCGGGTTGATGGTGACGGCCCGGAGCACCACGATCTTCTGCGGACTGTACCGGGTGGACTCGATCATGGTACGCGAAACGAAGCTGTTGTCCTCCTGGCGCACGGCGCGGTGCAGTTCGATGGTGAGGTCGTTCAGCGCGTCGTTGATGCGCCGGAGCTTTTTCAGCAGTTTGATGAGACGGTAGGGATCGGACTCATCGCCGATCTCCAGCATGAGCGCGTCGAGCCTGGCCTGGATCTTTCGGGGAACATAGCGGTAGTTGAATATGAAAATATCGGGAACGTTCATCGGCTCGAAATCGGGATGCCGCGTAACGATATCCCTGAGCGTTTCGGTTATATCGAAGGCGTGGTCGAAAAGTATGCGGAAACCCTCCTTGCCGAATATTTTAAAGGTGACCCAGGGTTTCAGGCACGAAAACGGGCGCGACCCCTCCACGGTGAAGCGCCCCTGGTCGACCGAGTCCGGCCGGATGATGTAATTTGACGTATGCTTGATGTAATTGAGGGCGGTCTCGTTCCTGAAAAGGATCATTCCCATGGAGAGCGGGGAATACATGAGCTTGTGGGCGTCGAAGGTCACGGAGTCGGCCTGGTCTATCCCCCGGAAAAGATGGCGGTACTTGTCGACGATGAGCAGCGCCCCGCCCCAGGCCGCATCCACGTGGAAAAAGGTGTCGTTTTCGTCCGCGATGCGCCGGAGCTCGACGAGATCGTCGATATTTCCGGTTTCGGTAGTGCCGGCGATTCCGATGATCGCGATGATCTTTGTCTTCTCGTCGGAGCGTTCGTTCTGCTCCCTGATCTGCGCGCACACCTGGCGCATCCGATCTATGTCGATCCGGTTTTCGGTATCCACGGGAATCTTGATGACATTGTGGTTTCCTATGCCGAGTATGCGCGCGATCTTCTCGACGGAATAATGCCCGCGGGCAGACACCAGCACGACCGCCCGCCTGCAGTTGTAGTAACGGTATGCCTCGTAGAGGCCCGCCTTGCGGATTCCGGGGAAGCGCCCGCTCGCCGGAAACGCCTTGTTGCGCGCGACCATGAGCGCGGTCAGGTTCGCCATGGTGCCGTCGAGGGTCACGTTGCCGAGCGCTATCCGATGGTTCTGCACGTGCGTGCGGTAGAAGTTCTGGGAGCGGTCGAAGATGAGCCGGTGTATCCAAGCGATGAGTTCGCGCTCCAGGAAGGTGGAGGCCTTGGCGGTCTCTATCTTCACCTGGTTCTGGTTGAGCGCCGCAATGATCATCTCGAGGAGGATCATGAAATAGGGGATTGCGCTGGTCATGTGGCCGATATAGTACGGGTTGCCCACCTTGACCGAATGGGCGATGACCTTGGACTTGATCTCGCCGAGGATGTCTTTTAGAAGGCTGGGGTGGCGGGGGATTTCCATCACGGAGAATATCTTCGCGAGCTCCGGAAGGGATATTTCGCTGTGTATGCCTCCCTTCGCCTTGAAAAAGTTGTGGATTAGATCGAGGAGCTCCTGACCGAATTCGAGGAACTTGTCGGGATTATCCGGCATTATGAACAGCTTGCGCAGATGTTCGAGGTCGGCCCGAACCTCTGACGTTCGTTTTTCCTCAACCGTGTCGAAGAGCTTCATGGTGTCCGGACGCCTGCCATAGAGTTAGGAAAAGGCACCGGCCCTTCCGCGGCGCGGCCCCTCCCCATCACATGAATGATAATCCTATTTTGCAAGTACTTTTACTTAATTATAGCCATTGAACGACCATGATGCCCGAAGTTTTAAAATTTGCCGCGTATCCGTAAATATGCCCCCTCAACAATACTGGAAAGAAATGTATCTGTTTGCATGGATTTTTCCAAAAATTACAGGGAGATGCACCCTTTTGACCGTACGTGCGGTGTTTATAAAACCAGGGATTGTACTACGGGCGTAAAAACCTTTATCGTGATAAAAAACAATTGACAAGTAGTTTACTTTTTTATTGTGTAATGGAATACTTAAACGACGGAAGGTGCGGGAAATACAATCATGCTTTTTTCGGATGAACAGGTAAACTACACCAGCGAGATACTCAAATCGATCGCACATCCCATCAGGCTCAAGATCCTGTGCTTTCTTATGGAAGGGGAAAAGACGGTGGGCGAGATCGAAAAAGAGTTCGGCTCGTCGATCTCAAACATCTCCCAGCACCTGACGGTCCTCAGGAAGATCCACATGGTCAATCGCCGCAAAGAGGCCAATTTCATGTTTTACTCGGTGAAAGACCCCAAAATAGCCGAGCTTCTGGGCACACTCAAACAACTCTACTGCACCGGGCATTAAACCCCGGGTTACTCCTCAATACACCTTCAGGATCCTGCGCGTATTGAAAAACCGGTCCTCTTTGCGCATGTAACAGAAAGCGTGTATGTACGTTTTATTCCCGTTTTGCACGACCTCCTTGGGGAGGATGCGCCGGGTTGTGACGCGGCCGCTTTCGTCCATATAGCGGATCTTGACCACATCGCCGAGGTAGATATCGTTGTTGAGGTTGAGCCGTCGTTTTTCCTTTCGAGTCAACTGCGGCTGCATCGCATCGCCGTGAAGCCGCGTGAGGTCGCCGAAGGTCCATTCCCCGGGAACGTCGTGGAAACGAACCACCTTCCGAAAAACCTCCATGCACGAGCAGGCGTCGGCGAGCGCGCGGTGATGGACGGTGCTTTCGATGTCGAGGTTCGCGCAGAGCGTGTCGAGACGGTAATTCGGCATGTTGACGAAGGTCTTCCGCGAGAGGCGTACCGTATCATAGGCGCGAAGGCGCGGAACGCTCAGCTCGCTCCGCTTGAAAGCAACTTCGAGAAAGGTAAGGTCGAAATGCGGGTTTTGTATTACCAGCGTCGCATCGCCCATAAACTCGGTAAGTGCGGGCAGCATCTCGCCGATGCGCGGGGCTCCGTGCACCATTTCGTTGGTTATGCCGTGGATTTCGATGGCGCGCTCGGGTATCTCCTGTTCCGGATCGATCAGCGTGGAAAAGGTGGCGAGCGTCTCGTCGAGCGTAAAGCGCACCATCCCGATTTCCACGATGCGATCCAGCGCGGGATTCACGCCGGTAGTCTCGAAGTCCAGCGCGCAGAAAACCGCATCGCCGAGCCTCGTGTATTCATTGACCATAAAGAACGGATTCCTTTCAAGGCGTCATGCCGCTCTCTCCGGGCCGGGAGCGGCGCGGTTTTCCGCCGTCGATTCCTAAAACTCTCCGACCAGCCGAACTTCAGGCTCGAGCATGACGCCAAATTTAATATACACCGTTTCCCGGATAAATTCAATAAGTTCGCGTATGTCCGCGGACCGTGCGTCGCCGGCGTTGACGATGAAATTGGTGTGCAGGTCCGACACCATCGCCCCGCCGATTCGGTGAGACTTGAGCCCCGCATCGTTCACCAGCTTCCACGACGAGTGCCCCTGCGGGTTCTTGAAAACCGACCCGGCAGATGGATACTCGAGAGGGTGTTTTTTCGCGCGTTCCTCGAGCAGTTCGCGTATCCTGTTACGCACGGCCTCGCCGTCTTCCGCATGGCGCAGCCTGAACCAGCCCGCGGTGACGATGGCGCCCTCTTCCACATCCAGGTGCCGGTAGCGCGCCATGGAGGGAGTGATGTCCTGCAGCCTCAGCTCTCCGGCCCGGTCCACGTATTCGATCCGGTACAGGATATCCACGAAATTGCCGTCGACCGTCCCCGCGTTCATGATGATGCCGCCGCCGATACAGCCCGGTATGCCGGCAAGGAATTCCATCCCCGAAAGGCCCTTTTCCGCGCAGATGGATACGAAGTCCTCTTTGCGGACGGAAGCCGGTACATAGACCACATCATCCTCGATGGCAGGTCCCGAGGTGTTGAAAGCGTCCGCGGAAACACATACCGTAATGCCGCGGATGCCCCGGTCGCCCACCAGCAAATTGGATCCTCCCCCGATTACCGTGCGCGGAAGTCCGGATTCGGCGCATATGCGCACGATCTCCCCCAGGGATTCAACGCCGCAGGGAACGACCAGCACATCGGCGGGGCCGCCGGTCTTGAAGGTGGTATGCCTGGAAAGCGGTTCGTCGGTCTTCACCGCGCCCAGCCCCCGGAGGCGCCGGACAACGTCCTGTGGAACGGTGACGTTCATACCGGGACACAATCGTCAAATGCCGAGGTTTTGTCAAAGAGAAAAGCGGTTGCGCTTTTTTATTTACAAATTAGGCTATACTGCCATAGTAAAGTCTGTCGATAATGACACTGAGGCGCCGGGAAAGCAGGGACGTTATTTATGAAATGGCCCAAAGCGGCCAGGAAGGAAAATTTGATCCGCAAGGCGAAAAAGACACCCGTACCCGATCTTACCGAGTTCACCGACGACGAAGGCAAAAAGTGGATACAGACATCCACGGAAGACCTGTTCTCGGTAAAGGAGCTCAACGAGGTCCTTTCGTCCATCGAGAAGGACAAGGACTCCGGGGAGATCGTGCTGGCCAGGATCGATTTCCGGCGCGTCAACAAGGAATACTACGAGACCGTCAAGGAGCTCCAGGCGACGCTGAAAAAACGCAACGAAATACTGAAAAAACTCATCATCGAATCGAAAACTGTAATTGACAGAAAGAACCGCAAGCTCAAAGAACTCATTGAGTACATCAAGAAACTGCACGTACTCCTGTCGTATTACAAGCTGCGGCCCGAAGACTTCGAGAAGATCGATTTCAGCGTTCAGGTTCACGCGCCGCAGCCGGCCGCCGGGGCGCCCCGCGAAGAAGAACCGGTCGCGGTGGTCGAATACACCCTGGTCAAGGAGATGCTGCTGGATGACTCCGGCGAGGAGGCAGAACCCGTTAACCGCTGACCCCCCCGCCGCCCGTGCCGGCCGCTACCGGCAACGCACATTCGCGACATTACCAACTGGAGGATACCGTGGCACTGCGACTCTATAACACTCTTTCCGGAATGGCCGAGGAGTTCGTGCCGGGCGGCCTGAGGAAGGACTCCATCTCCGACTACCCTCCCGCGAGCATCTATTCCTGCGGGCCGACCGTATACGGCTATGCCCATATCGGCAACTTCCGCACCTTCGCCTTCAACGACCTTCTGCGACGGTACCTTAAGTTCCGGGGCTACCGCGTCGACCACGCGATGAACATCACCGACGTCGACGACAAAACGATCGCCGGGGCGGCGCGTGAGGGTGTCAGCCTCTCCGAGTACACCGGGCGATACACCTCCATCTTCTTCGAGGACCTGTCGACGCTGAACATCGAGCCGGTGGAGCACAATCCGCGTGCCACCGAATCGATCGACGCCATGATCGACATCATCTCCCGTCTGGACGAAAAGGGCATCGTTTACGGGAAGGACGGCTCGCTTTATTTCAGCATAGCGAAGTTCGAAACGTACGGCAGGCTCTCGCGCCTCGACACGCGCGAGGTAAAGAGCGGCCTGCGCTACGACACCGACGAGTACGCCAAGGACGACGCACGCGACTTCGCGCTGTGGAAGGCGCCTAAGGAGGGAGAGCCGTACTGGGACACGCCCTTCGGCAGAGGCCGGCCCGGCTGGCACATCGAATGCTCGGCCATGGTGCGCCGAATCTTCGGCGGCACCATCGACATACACACCGGCGGCGTCGACCTCATCTTCCCGCATCATGAAAACGAGATCGCCCAGAGCGAAGCCGCCTACGGCGAACAGTTTGTGCGCCGGTGGATACACGTGGAGCACCTGCTGGTCGAGGGCTCCAAGATGTCCAAGTCGCTCGGCAATTTCTATACGCTCCGCGACCTCCTAGAAAAAGGCCATTCGCCGCGGGCGATCCGCTACCTGCTGGTTTCGGCGCATTACCGCAAGCAGTTAAATTTCACCTTCGAGGGACTTGCCCAGGCGGAAAGCGCGCTCGCGCGCATCGATAACTTCCTGCTGCGCCTCGACGGCGTCACCGCCGGGGACGGCGGCAACGACGGGCTTGCCGGCCTGATCGACGGATTCATCGAGCGCTTCACCGCCGATATGGATGATGACCTCAACATCTCCGGGGCGCTGGGCCGTCTCTTCGAATTTATTCACGAGACGAACGCACTCATCGACCGCGGAGCGCTCCCAAAGGCAGACGCGCAGCGCGTGCTCGTTGCGCTGCGGAGGGTCGACAGCGTGCTCGGCGTCATTTTCTTCAGTGCGGCAGTGGACGACGTCGACGAAGAGCGTATACAGCGTCTGATCAAGGAGCGGCGCGATTCAAAGAAGGCGAAGAACTTCGCCCGGGCGGATGAGATCCGCGCGACGCTGGAGTCCGAGGGCATTATCCTCGAGGACACGAAGGACGGAACGCGGTGGAAACGAAAGAGATAATCGGCCGCAACCCGGTACTTGAATACCTGCGGGCCCTCGAAGAGCGCCACGGCGGTGAACTTTTCATCTCCAGGAGCGCTCACGGCAAGATAATCGACGTGATCGTCCGCGAGGCGAAACAGCGCAATGTCAAGATAAGCTATTGCGACAAAGATGTTCTCGCGAAGGTCGATTCATCGTCGCGCCACCAGGGAGTCATGCTGCGCCTGGCGGCCCGCACCAGGCTGCCGCGCGAGGAGGACTTTCTGGAAGAGGTCGCCGCCGCCTCGGGCGTCATCGTGGCGCTGGACCGGCTTTCGGACCCGCACAACGTGGGTTCCATAATCCGCAGCGCCGAGGCGCTCGGCGCCTCGGGCGTGGCGCTCTCGAAGGCGCACTCCACCGAGGTGACACCCGTAGTGGTGAAGGCCTCCGCCGGCGCCACGGCCCACCTGCCGATACTCACCGTGTCGAACGTGGCGCAGTTTCTGGAAAGGGCGAAGGCGCGCGGCTTCTGGATCATCGGGGCCTCGGGCGAGGGCCAGTCGTCCCCGGAAGCGATTGCCGACGTTCGCCCGGCAGTCCTGGTGATAGGAAGCGAGGGAGAGGGCATGCGGCGCCTCACCGAACACAAGTGCGATTACATGGTAAGGATTCCGCTGCGGGGAAACATCGAATCGCTGAACGCATCGGTGGCGGCGGGAATCATCCTGTACGAGCTGTTGAAACAAAGCCGTTAAATCACCGCTTTTTTCTATCTGACCGCTTGCCGCTGCTTCTTTTACACAGTATATTTTAATAATTTATAAAATACTAATCATGGAGGATCACCATGAACCAGCACCTGCTTCCTGAACTCCCCTACGACTACACGGCACTCGAGCCCCATATAGACGCGAAAACAATGGAAATACACCATGGTAAACATCACGCGGCCTACGTACAGAAACTCAATGCCGCGGTGGAAAAGCACCCGGCGCTTGCGGGACTTCCCGTTGAAACCCTGCTCTCCAACCTGGCAAGCCTGCCGGAGGACGTCCGCGACGAGGTTCGTAACAACGGCGGCGGGCACTACAACCATAGCCTGTTCTGGAAACTGTTGAATGGACATGGCAGGGCGGCGCCCGGGGGAGACCTTGCGGCTGCCATCATCGCCCGTTTCGGTTCGATGGATGCCTTTCGAAATGAATTCGCCGCCGCGGCGGCGAAGCGTTTCGGCTCCGGCTGGGTTTGGCTCTCGCTGAACGCGCTGGGCGAGCTCGTCGTTCATTCAACGGCCAACCAGGACAGCCCCATCGTGGATAATCTCGTTCCGGTAATCGGACTGGACGTATGGGAGCACGCCTATTATCTGAAATACCAGAACCGACGTTCCGATTACGTCAACGCCTTCTGGCAGGTGCTTGACTGGAGGCGGGCCGAAGAAAACTACCGGCTGGCGCTGACCGGTCTAGACCGCTGCATTCCCTCGGCGGTGGTCCGCAAAGTCTCATAATACGGGCCCAACGAACCGGCGTTCGCCTCGATCGACGCGAACGCGATCTGCCGCGCGTGCGAACCGGCGGGCATGCTCCGGCGGTTATTTTATTTAACCGGTTCGTATTTTTCGCTTGTTAAAAATAAATTCATGTCCTGCACTTGAGGACGGGCGCGGACGGGCTCTGTCGTCCTTCAATGACGCGTTTCGAAGATCGGAGGTCCTCATGCGGAAAACATCCACTACGAAGAGCGGTACGCTGGGACGCGCCATACGATCCAGGCGCGAGAAGATGAAGATCGGCATCGAAGAGCTCGCGGCGAAGACCGGGCTTGCCGGGGCCCATATTTCGGACATCGAGGAAGGAAGGGGCTTCGCCCCCGTCGGCGATATCCTGAAAATAGCGCGCGCTCTCACGATCGACCCCGGGGAGCTCTTGAAAAAGAAACCCGTTGCCGAGAGGGATCGCGAAAAATCGAGGATACAGGACTTCAAGAGCCGCGAGCAGGCCTACGAATACGAGGTGCTGACTCCCGACGCCATGAAGCGCCACCTGCGCTCGTTCAGGGTCACGATCCCGCCTCGGTCCGACCTTCCCGGCCAGCGCTACCAGCACGAGGGAGAGGAGTTCGTCTACGTGCTGAAGGGCGAGGTGGTCATACAGGTGGGTCACAGGAGTCATCATCTCAAAAAGGACGACACGCTCCATTACGATTCGAACATCCGGCATTCGCTGCGCAATCCGGGAGGGGCGAAAACCGTGCTCATCGTCACCCTCTTCACCCCATAGGAAAGGCCATGAACCTCCCACTAACCGATGAACAGATGATGATACGCGACATGGTGCACGAATTCGCCCACGGCGAGATCGAGCCCTACGCCCAGGAGTACAACGAGCGCGGCGAATACCCGGCCGACATACTGAAAAAGCTCGGCTCGCTCGGCCTTTTCGGCATGATGGTGCCGGAGAGCTACGGCGGTGCGGCGGCCGGGGCCGTAAGTTACAGCCTGGCGCTTCAGGAAATCGCGTGGGCCTGCGCCTCCGTGGCGGTTACGCTCTCGGTGACGAACCTCTGCACCGAACCGATACTACAGTACGGCACCGAGGAGCAGAGGCGCGAGTTTTTAGTGCCGCTAGCCTCGGGCGAATACGTGGGCGCCTTCGCCCTGACCGAGCCCGAGGCCGGGTCAGACCCCTCATCGCTCAAGACCTCCGCCGTAAAAAAGGGGAACAGTTATATTCTCAACGGCACCAAGCAGTTCATAACAAACGGCTCGTACGCGGGCGTTTTCATCCTCATCGCGCGCACCTCGTCGGATAAAAACGGCCTGACGGCCTTCCTGATCCCGAGGGGAACCAGGGGGTTTCGCGCCGGCAAGGAAGAGAAAAAGATGGGCCTGCTCGCCTCAAATACCGTGGAGCTGATACTGGAGGACTGCGAGGTCCCCGCCCGCAACGTGCTGGGCAAGCCCGGTCTTGGACTCAAGGTCGCGCTGGGCGCGCTGGACAGCGGGAGGATCGGCATCGCCTCGCAGGCAACCGGCATGATAGGGGCGAGCCTCCACGAGGCGGTCACCTACGCGTCCGAGCGAAGGCAGTTCGGCAGGGCGATTATCCGGCACCAGTCTATAGGAAATATGATTGCGGACATCGCGGTCGACCACGAGGCCGCGCAGCTTCTCACCTGGTCGGCGGCGAGCCAGAAAGACCGCAAGGTGCCCTTCTCGCGCGAGGCCTCCATCGCGAAGCTCTTCGCGACCGAGGCGGCCAACCGCTCGGCATACAAGGCGCTCCAGGTTTTCGGCGGTTACGGCTATATCCGCGACAACAAGATTGAGCGAATCTATCGCGACGCGCGCGTGACCACCATCTACGAGGGCACCTCCGAGGTGCAGCGGATGGTGATCGCGCGCGAAACCGAAAGGGGCGTCTGAACTAGCGGCGCACCACCAGCGAAACAGCCTCACCGCCGCCCAGACAGAGGCAAGCAAGGCCCGTGTGCGCGTCGCGCTTTTCGAGCTCGTGGATGAGCGTCACCAGCACCCGGCAGCCGCTTGCACCGATAGGATGCCCGAGCGCGACGCTCCCCCCGTTTACGTTCACCTTTGACCCGTCGAGGCCGAGCTCCTTCTCGATCGCCACGCTCGAGCCGCTGAAGGCTTCGTTCACTTCGAAGAGGTCCACGTCCTTTATGGCGATTCCCTCCTTCTTCAGGCACTTCGGGATGGCCCAGATCGGCGCCACCAGTACGTATTTCATGTCGATTCCGTACGAGGCCTGCGCGCCAACCACGGCGCGCACCGGAAGCCCGAGTTCCTTCGCCTTTTCGCGCGACATCAGCACGACCGCCGCCGCCCCGTCGCTGATGATCGAAGCGTTACCCGCCGTGCCCCTGCCGCCTTCCCTGAAGGCGGGCCGCATCTTCGCCAGCGTATCGTAATCCGTATCAACGGGGCATTCATCGGTATCGAAGATTACCTCGCCCTTTTTCCCCTGGATTACGACGGGTACAATCTCGTCCTTGAAGCGCCCCATCTTTATGGCGGCCACGGCCCGCCGGTACGATTCGGCCGCAAAACGGTCCTGGTCCTCGCGGCTTACATGATATTTTTCCGAGCACAGCTCGTTCGAGATGCCCATGTGAAAATCATTCACGATGTCCCACAGCCCGTCGTGCAGCATGTGGTCGCGTATTTTGCCGTCGCCCATCCGAAAGCCGAAACGCGCCTTTTCCATGTAGTACGGGGCCATGCTCATGTTTTCCATGCCGCCGGCCACAACGACCTCGGCGTCTCCGACCTGTATGGCCTGTGCGCCGAGCATTACGGCCTTGAGGCTGGAACCGCAGACCTTGTTGACCGTGATCGCCTCGGCCTCCCAGGGCATGCCTGCCTGCACCGCGGCCTGCTTGGCCGGATTCTGCCCGTAGCCGCAGGGAAGCACCATGCCCATTATGACCTCGTTTACGACCTCTTTCGCTATGCCCGCGCGCCGCAGGGCCTCCTCGATGACGATGGCGCCGAGCTTCGTCGCGCCGGTGTTCGAGAGCGAACCGTTGAATGAACCGAGCGCCGTGCGGCACGCGCTGACAATCACAACCTCTTTCATCGAATATTCTCCTTTGGTGAAGACCCGCTCAAACGATTGATGGCGGACCGTACCCATCTCCGCCGGACCGGGGCCGGCGGCCCGCGTGACGCTTCGTCTGTGTTGATTCCGGAAAGATGAAGGCTATTTCGGCGCCATGCGGATCGCGCCGTCGAGCCTGATCGTCTCGCCATTGAGCATGCTGTTCTCTATTACGTGCGCGACCATCGCCGCGAACTCGTCGGGCCGCCCCATCCTTCGGGGAAACGGAACGCTTGCGCCGAGCGCCGCGCGTACCTCTTCGGGGACAGAGGCCATGATGGGCGTATCGAAGATGCCCGGCGCGATGGTGACGGAGCGTATGCCGAAGTCCGCCAGGTCCCGCGCAACCGGAAGCGTGAGGCCGACGATGCCCGCCTTCGACGCGGCGTACGCCGCCTGGCCGATCTGCCCGTCAAAGGCGGCGACCGACGCCGTGTTGATGATGACGCCGCGCTCGCCGCCGGCGTCGGGCCCGTTGGCGATCATCTTCGCCGCGGCCAGCCGTATTACGTTGAACGTGCCGACAAGGTTTACCCGGATAATGCGCTCGAAAAGGGCAAGATCCATGGGGCCCTTTTTACCCGCGGTGCGCGAAGACGCCAGTATGCCCGCTGAATTGACCGCCACGTTGAGCGCACCGAATTTACCGATGGTGCTTTCGATCGCCCGCGCGACGTCGTCCTCGCTCGCGACGTCGGCATGGAAATACGCCGCGCTGCCGCCGAGCCCGGCCACAAGGCGTTCACCCGCTTCGTCGGAAATGTCGAGAATGGCGACCCTCCCGCCCCTTCCCGCGATCTCCCGTACAACGGCCTCGCCGAGCCCCGAGGCCCCGCCGGTCACGATCGCGACGACTTCACCGATTTTCATTGACCTCTCCTTTTAGTATTCCCTGGATACATCGCCGTCGAACCGATGCGACTCCCTTTCCGGCTCTCGGGACGGAGGCCGCCGCGACCTTCATCAGACGATCGGCGAAAAGCATTCCGCTGGAATTCAAGAACATGCGTCTTTTTTTGTCAACATACTTGTTCGACCGCCGCCCGAAATTATCCCGCGGGAAGAGTGTCCGGACGGGTTCGGTCGCGTCCGTCGCCTGAGCGCTACCCGGAAACGGAACGGCGGATATCGGGGATTTCAGCTCTGCTTCCCGATGAACAGAACCGAAACGTATACGGCGATGATGAGCAGACAGGCGATCCAGACGGCAAGCTCCATGACGTTGAAACCGAAGAACGGGTAGCCCGCGAGCAGCCGTATCGAATAAAAACCGGCGATACAGAGAATGATCGATTTCGCAACACCGCCCAGGACGGTGCGCCGGGTGATAACGAAGGACATTACCGAAAAATACAGGAGAATATAGATGATGACGATGTTGGAGACCTGCATGATCGCGCCGTTGTCGGCCGAAAGGCGCGGCAGCTCCTCGGCCCAGTTCAGCGTCTTCCAGAATGACAGGTGAAACAGGGCGAGCAGAAAATTGAACGATCCTCCCGCATAGAGCAGCGCGTTCCTCATGACGACCTCCCCGGGTGTGTTTTTCTTCTTAATTTAGAGAAGACTATCCGGCCGCGGTCAATCGGAATTCAGGGATGTCAGGGTAGTGAATTTCGACCCGGGCCACCGTGTTCAAACGGCAACCGGTAGAAACGGTAATTGACTTTATCCCGATGCGGGCATACACTTCGGAGGCGTGAGAGCATGTATCGCTCACACCGGCCCCGGCGGTTTCAGCGGCGCAATCGACGGCACCGTCCGGGGTACCCGGGAACACGCGACAGATCAATAACGAAAGGGAGGATTATATGAAGAAGTTATTTGTAATCGTATCGGCACTGGTTTTTGTTTCGAGCGTCATGACGACCGGCGTCATGGCGGCCTGCTACAGCTTCAGCAGCGAGAGCGAGATCAAGGTGTGCGTGCCCGGCGACTCGTTTTCGGACAGAAAAAAGGCCCAGGAGATCTGCAAGAAGGCCAAGGGTTCGGACTGCGGCAATGTCACCAGTTATTCGAGCTCCTGCCACAGCAATTCAGGCAAGTGCTACGACCAGAACGGGAACGCGAGCCGCAGCCTGAGCGGGTACTGATTCTTTTACAGGGCATTATTATAAAGGCCGCCCGTGCTTTCTTTGCAATCATGGCGCGGCCTTTTTCATTCATCCGACTTATGCTGAATTATACCGACACCCAGGCATAATGGCTCGGCCGATTGCCGGTCCACTCCCGATTATGGAACGCAGTATTCCAATTGGAAACACCATCATGGGGACGGGTCGAATACAATGCCGTATATTTGCGTCTCATCAACGCCTTTTCTTCAGCCAGAGCAGTGCCTTGTCAAAATCGTCCGCGGAATAATATTCGAATTCGTAGCCGTGATAGCTCCGAATGGTTTTTTCGAGGTTCGCGTAGGTCCGAATTTCATTTTCGGAGAAGACGTCTGCGACCCTTATCGGGCCGAGCTTCTCGCGGTAACGATAAATTATCTCGGCAATCGCCTCGATTTTTGAATAGTTCTTCAGGCGCGTAAAGTCCACCGCCCGGTAGTCGTTCAGGATGGCGGCACCCGGCCTCCAGGATTCATGACCGGTGAGGTCATGCAGTACCGAGTCGAACCCCTCCGGTGTCGCCTCGCCGGTATAGACGACCTCATAATGGTCATCCCTGAATCGGATGTCGTGTTTCACGCGCATTCCCGTTTAACAAATATATCTGATGATCGATACGACATCACAGTATTTACCATCCGGTTTCTTCGGCCGCAACCGGCCGCCTCACCCCGTTTCTGCGCGCATTCGCTCAACCCACCGCGCGTCCATTTTCATCAGGCGGTTCTTTTTGAGGTTTTCCCTGACGATCCACCGTATATGTTTGCCGGTATTTCCGGCGATCGCCTCGAAGGCCGCCTTTCCCACCTCCGGAGAGGCCGCGACCACCACGCTCCATCCGTATCCCAGCGCCTTCCTGAGGACCACCTGGCCGTCGGTGAGTCGCTCGGCCCGTTCCAAATCAATGGTGATCCGCCCGAGCACTCGCAGCACACGCGCAGCGACTGCAGAGTCTTTAAGGAGCTTCGGCTCGCAGAGCGCCGCGACCACCGCGCGCCGCTCCAGGGCGTTGCCCTCCACCCATTTTTCGAGCACATCGATGATCGCGTGCATATCATTTCCCGCGATCTCCTGTATGCCGATAGCGACCGACTCGCGGATCCGCCAGCTCTCGTGCACCGCGAACGCGCGGACCGCGGCGAGCGCCCCGGCGATGTCGTCTTTTCGGAGAATGCAGCGCGCCACGATACCGCACATCACAACGAATTCCTCAGGCGAATTGCGGAGGTCGTCGTCGTAGAGCGACATGCATGCCTCCACCTCGTCTGCGGTGGCGGTTTTTGCGAACGAGTACAGCAGCTCAAGGTTTCCCCTGGGCCCGGGGAGTCCGGAATTTTTAAGCAGGTAATCGATTGTTTCGCTCATCCGGCCGTTTCCTGTTCCGATTGACGGTGTACACTGCACGACATTGTAATTATTACGGCTGCTGTATGAGCGTGGCGCCCGGTTTTCGCGGGTTTCGCCGCACGATTACTCTGTAACACGGTCGAACGGGCGCGTCAATGCATTTCATCCCGCATATCGCGCTTGCAACAAGCGTTGTCATAGAGTACATTTAAAGAAAGAGCCGCCGGAGGATATGATGAATACACATGTTCGTGTTGTACTGGCCGCCTGCGCAATTTATACTCTGTCAACGACGGGGCACTCCGCTCCCCGGCACACCCTTTTTCCCGAAGTCCGGACGGCCCACGTCAGGAACGGCATGGTGGACTACCGTGCGCTGAAAAGCGACGATCGCCTCACGCGCTACCTCGAAGGGCTGGCCGCTACCGATCCGGCGGCGCTCCCTTCAAATAACGACCGGCTCGCCTTCTGGATCAACGTCTACAACGCGCAGACGCTCAAACTCATCACGGACAGCTATCCGGTAAAGAGCATAAGCGAGCTCCACTACGGAAAGAGCCTCGCGCTCGCCACGGCGCTGCGCAAGACCGCCTGGCACACTCACCGCTTCGTCGTGGGCGGAAAAGAGTACACTCTCGACGCGGTCGAGCACGCCATCCTCCGCCCG
>JALOTJ010000161.1 GCA_025457965.1 Spirochaetota bacterium
TGAGTTGGCTGAGTCCGCCATAACAAGAACGCTTCTGGATTAAACGATTCACACGACCCTTATCAGCGCGCGAACGTCTCCTTCGCCGGATTATAATACCCGATCCTGAGCGCGGGAAACTCCTCGCGCAGGCGCCCGATCATCGCGCGCACGCCGATGGGCTCCGACTCGCGGAATCCGATTTTATCCAGGTACAGGTCCGGGTCCATGTTGAGGTTGCGCGCCTGGATCATGTCGACCGGAAACTCGCGCAGAAAGGCGCATAGCGACTCCACCTCCGTCTCCATGTCGGTGAAGCCCGGAAGGAAGAAGAGGTTTATCGAAACGAAGATCCCCGCCTCGAGCGCCGCGGCGAGCGATCGCTTTACGTCGTCGAAGCCGTAGTTCCGCGGCCGGTAGTAGCGCAGGTAGTACTCCTCCGTGGGCGAGTTGAGGCTTATGCGCAGGGAGTCCAGGCCCGCGTCGATGAGCGCCTTTACGCCCCCGGGCACGGAGCCGTTGGTGTTCATGGTGATGGTGCCGCGGTCGGTCTTCGCGCGCACCAGGCGCACCGCCCGTGCGAGGTCCGGTGCGCGAAGCAGCGGCTCGCCCTCGCAGCCCTGGCCGAAGCTCGCCACCGACGAATCGACCTTCTCCACGTGGTGCAGGATGACCTGGGCGATCTCCTCCGGAGTGGGCGCGAAGTCCAGGCGCTCCTGCGACTGGCAGAAGCCCGACTCGCCCGCGTCCTGGTACGAGAGGCAGCCCAGGCAGCGCGCGTTGCAGGCGGGAGAGCTGGGAAGCGGCGCCTCGTGGCGGCCCAGGAAGAAGTTGCGCGCGCAGAGGCAGCGGTAGCCGGTGGCGCAGCGCTCGAGCTGGCGCACCAGCCGGTTTTCCGGGTACCGTTCTTTCACCTCCGATGCATGCGCGGCGAGCGCCGCGTCGTCGAGGTGCAGTTCCGGGTCCGAGCGCGGGTCCTCGTCCACGCGGAAGGCCGGTGCGTGGAACTCGCCGTCGATGAGGACGAGCCCGGCGTAGGCCCACAGCGGAAGCTCGGGCGCGTCGGCCGATTTAACGAACGCGGGCAGGTGGGTGCGGAGGTACCCGGAGCAGAGGAACGAGGCGGCGGCCCACATCTCGACCCCGGCGGCGTCGCGCCCGACCGGGGTAAAGCCGTTTCTTTTATCATGGAAGACCGGCGTGCGCCCGGGCATGGAGAAGAGCTCGCTTCCGAACGGGAGTTTGATGAGGTCGGCGGCCTCCACGCGCACGAAGCGCCGGCCCACCCTGAAGGCGGGCTCGAGGCCCGGCATCTCGTAGACGGTACCCGAGGTGTCGCAGTAGGCCGCGCGGGGGTTCGCCCGGCGCTTTCCATCGGGGGGCCGGCGCATTCAGCCTCCGCGCGCGTCAGAGGACATACAGGCCGGAGAGGAGCAGCGCGATGAACACGACGGGAAGCCCGTCGCCCTTCGCGGCCCGGGCCATGGCGCGGTTGAGCCGCTTTTCGATGTGTCGGATGAGCGTCGTCAGGCGCTCCTGGCGCTTTTCGAGCTCGCGGTGGCGTTTGTCCTTCCTGACCGCGGACCTGTCG
Organism: Spirochaetota bacterium; assembly: GCA_025457965.1. Taxonomy (GTDB): domain Bacteria; phylum Spirochaetota; class UBA4802; order UBA4802; family UBA5368; genus MVZN01. Next base: position 1,571 of record JALOTJ010000161.1, read on the forward strand.
AGGCCATCGCCCTCCAGGCGCGCCTTGACGGCCAGGCGCTCGGAACGGACGGCGCGCCACCGGGCGCGCTTGTCCTCGAGTTCCTTTTTTATCTCATCGAGCCGGTCTCCGCCGGCCGTTTTGTCGCTGGTCATTGTCGGTCACCGCGGGTTTGCCGAGGGCACTCTCAGGCCCTCCCTATCTCAAGAACGTCCCCTTCTTTCAATACCGTGTCCGCATAGCCGGTGGGGGGCACGAACGTCTCGTTTATCTGGACGGTAATCCTCTCGGGGTTGAACCGGTAGAGCACCAGAAGCTCCTGCAGCGTGGTTTTCTCGAACTCGATTTCCCTGTAGTTTACCGTTATCTTCATTCGGACAAGCTCCATTCATAGATCAGTATCGCCGGGAGCACGATCGCCGCCGTCTCCGCGCGCAGCTGTGTACGGCCGAAATTCATCGCGCGCCATCCTCCCCGCGCCGCCGCCGCGAGCTCGCGGTCCGAAAACCCGCCCTCCGGCCCCACCAGGAGCGCGGCCTCGCCCGCCGCGCCGCTTTCGCGCCGGATGTCGCGGGCGCTTGCTCCATCAGCGGCGGGGTGCGCGATGATCCTCGCGCCCGCTCCCTCACCGAGCGCTTCGGCGAAGACGAGCACGCGGCCCACCGCGGGCACGTCGGCGCGCATGCACTGCTTGGCCGCCTCGGCCGCTATCCTGTTCCAGCGCTCCAGGCGTTTCGATTCCTTTTCCTCGATATCGGGAACCGTGCGCTCGGTCGCCACGGGGACGACGCGCGCCACCCCCAGCTCCGCCGCCTTCTGCACCACCAGGTCGAACTTCTTTCCTTTAAGGAGCGCCGCGTACAGCGTCAGCTTCAACGATACGACGCACGGCGCCTTTTTGTCAATGATTTCAGCAATAAGCGCGTCTTCGCCGATCGAGACCACCCGGGCCGAGACGCCCGCGCCGTCGGGAAGCCGAAGCTCTATCGAACCCCCGGCGGCGACCCGGCGCACGTGCACCAGGTGATGGAAGTCCTCGCCGCGCACCGTGGCGCGGCCGTCGGCCAGATCGCCCGGACGTACGAAATACTGCGGCATCAGCCGTTCTCTCCCAGGCGCTGGTGGTAGAAAATGGTCTTGTCGAAGCCGGCCGACTCGTCGAAGCCGAAGAATTCCAGTATCGTCACCGTTCCCCTGCGCAGATCGAGCATGTCGTAGCGCACCGGCACGATCCGGTTGCCGCGCGACATGGTCTTGGCCACGGCGATGCTCTTGAAGACGACCTTGTCGTTGTCGTGGAAGTCGATGCGCAGCGGCACGTAGTCCTTTTTGGCGGCGTAGAGCGTCAGCCTGCCGTAACTGCCGCCCTTGAAGATGGGGTCCAGGCGCAGGCGGTAGGTGTCGAGGCCCTTGATGACGGCCTCGCCCGTAATGACGGCGTTGTAGTTGGCCTGGTAATCGGCGTTGGAGAAATCGATGAACGAAAAGTTGGTTCCCAGCAGCGGGTCGTACTTGTCCACGTCCATCTTGCGGAAGAGCTTCTGCGCGTGGATTGCGTACACCCAGATGTCCTCTCCGGCCTGGTTGTAGAGCACGCGGAGCTCGTCGCCACGGCCGCGCGTGCTGAAGGTGAAGAGAAAATCGCTCTCCGCGATCTGCCCCTTGAGCGTAATTACCGTGGAGGTGCCGTCCGGGAGGATGTGCAAAAGCTTCCCTTTTATCTCGCCGCGCGGGTACGCCAGGACGCGGTCCACCCTCGCCACGATCTCCTGGGCCGTTAGCTCGATCTCGCGCCGCTCCTGCGCGGGCGCGCGGCCTCCCGCCGCCAGCATCGTAATCGCCAGCACGGCCGCGAGCATTCCCGTTTTCAGCACATCCCGATACACGTCGGTTTCCTTCCGTCTCTGTCGCTTTTATGGGCCATCGCGCCGGGGCACGGACGTCCGCCCGGCGTCCTT
>JALOTJ010000020.1 GCA_025457965.1 Spirochaetota bacterium
AGCCATGAAGAACAACTTCAGCGCCAGGAGCGCGATCACGAAAGCAAGGGAATAGTGATGGTTGAGCACCTCGTTGATCGTATTGTAGCCGATTCCATAAAGCTGGTGAAAGAAAAGGAGCACGATCCCGAACAGCGCCGCGACCGGTACCAGCTTCATGAATTCGTTGGTGATACCGAGCTTTTTTACAAGGAGAAACGAAGAACCTTTGCGAAGCTGAAAAAAGAGAATCGAAACCGCGCCGCACAGTATCGCGAGCAGAAGGAAGTAGGGAAAATCGCCGACATCCCCCGAAGAGTAGTGCGGGATTCTGAATATGTGCTTGTTGCCGAGAATCGCGCGCGAAAACACATCCGCCACCACCGAGGAGATTACCAGTGCGCTCATGGCCTGGTTTTTAAGATCGTTCAGGAGGATGACCTCGATACCAAAGAATACCCCGGCGATGGGGGCGTTGAAGACCGCCGCGATCGCCGCGCCGGCGCCCGCCACGGCGTACATACGCATCTCGCGCTGGTTTAGGCGGAAAATCTGCCCCATAAGCGAGCCGAGGCCGCTTCCCATCTTTGCGGCGGGGCCCTCGGGCCCCAGCGGCGCGCCCGATCCTATCGAGATGATCGGCGCGAAAAAGTGGAACAGCGTTACCTTGAAAGGGATGAAGCCGTTGCGGAAGAGCACGGACTTGATCACGCTCGTCACATCGCGTTCGCGCGCGATCGCCGGAAGATATCTCGTCATCGCCGCAACTATGATCGCGCCCGCGACGGGGAAAATGAAGATCAGATTGAAATCGACTCCCAGGTAGGTGCGAAGATTGAAATACTCGAAGAAATGACGGGTGCCCTCGAGCATCGTATGGAAGAGGATGGCCCCGGCGCCGGCGAAAACCCCGAGCACAACCGAGAAAACGATATGCGAAATGTACTTCGAGATATCGGTGCTCGCATAACTCGTGAGAAGCCCGCGCTGCGCCTCGGCCAGTTTCCGCCAGTTAAAAAAATGGCCCTGCTGCATTATTCTATTGAAAGGATATCTATGATTTTTGCGGGCTTTGCGGCGTGTATGATCTCCGAGCGCCGCTTCTCATCTTTGAGAATGGACATTATTTTCGACAGCAGCGTAAGATAATCCTTGTGCTGGCGGTCTCCCGCCGCGACCAGTATGATCAGATGGACGGGCTTGCCGTCTATCGAATCGAAATTGATTCCTGCCTTCGAAATGCCGATCGCGAAAGCGATATCCTTGACGGATTTGATCTTGGCGTGGGGGATCGCCAGCCCGAAGCCGATCCCCGTGCTCATGATCTTCTCGCGCTCGACGAGCGCATTGACCAGTTCGTCAATATCCGCGCACACCTGGGCCCCGTCGAAAAGCCGGGCGAGCTCCTCGATCGCCTTGAACTTGTTTTTCGATTTGAGTTTCCTTATAAAATTCTCTTTTGTGTATTCACTGAGCTTTTTCATCAAATCCGCCGCACACCGAGTATGAATTCGCTTGATATCCCTGTTATTCTTATCATTACTTTTTACAATTTTCATGAGGAAAAAACCACGCCCCCCGGGCGTTTTAGGCGTACACCCCCGAACTGCGCTCAATCCCCGGGCTGTTCCGCGGTTGCAAAAATCCAGCTGAAGTATTTTTTAACGTCCGCCAGCGCCATCCCGTAACCGAGATAGAAGCCGTCGACCCATATCTCGAAGTGCAGGTGCGCGCCGTATTTCTTTCCCTCGGCCTCTCCCAGCAGACCCGAATTCCCGACACGGCCTATGCGCTGGCCTTTGGACACCTTTCCGCCGGCGACGACCTTGCGATCGATTTCCGACAGATGGTTGTACGTTGTTACGACGCCGTTGCCGTGGTCGATCCACACCTGCCTGCCGCCGAACGAGCGCAGTACGAAGGTGCGCGGGTTGCTCTTCGTATAGTCCGACTGCTGCTTCCACTGTCCCGGTGTCAGCGCCTCGTACTTCCAGTCAGCCCGGATCACTGTCCCGCGGTCCGCCGCGTATACGAGTGTGGTGAAATCGACCGGTATCGCCTCGTAACTGCCGTCGGCGAATGTACTGTAGATATCGAGCCCGGCATGGGTCCCGCCGCGGTACGCCCGTGGAGCGTTCGGAAATCCCGCGTCATTCGGCGGAAGCAGGGCGTTACGCACCGGCATGCACATCCCCTTGAGACGGCCGTCGAAATACCTCAGGCTATTCGCGCCGACAAAACACTCGACCTCGGCGATCGCCGCCTGCCCGTCAACCTTGCCTTCCTCCGGAATGAACACCCGGAACATGCTCGCGTCCACCCCGCCCAGGTCGACTACCATACGGTCGCCTGTTCCGGACGCCCCGGCAAGCCGCGCCAATAATCCCCTGCGCGCATGCCCGTTGAAATCCACCCTTTTAAAATCGAACCATTCGCCATTGTGCAGAAACTGAACGATACAGTAACGGAGCATGCGGTAATTGTCCCTGTACCCGGGGACGATGACGATTTTCGTCAGCAGGCGTTTTGCCCCAAAATCGACGCTGAGCCACTGCGGCGACTCCGAGCGCGCGGATCTCCATGAACTCTCAATGTCACTGTCGAGCGCCATGATACCGGTGTGGTTCGGGCCGTGGCTCGAGCTTACCTCCCAGCGCACCTTCTGCGCGGTGTTGGCGCCGATGATGAAATAGTCGCCCCCGCGCGCTTTAACTCCCAGGAGCAGTATGCACAGCAGAGTGCAAACGATCGCTGCAATCCCCGCTGCAGGATTTTTACGTATTTCCATGCAATAAACCCGTTGTGTGTTGTACCGCGCATTTCGGCCAAAGCCCGGACGCGGACATGCTCAAGCGCTTGACGGTCGGTCACCGCGGGGATAGTGTGTGGTTCCGGCGCGAACCGGTAAACCATTATTTAGAGGAAAACGATGGAAAAGCACATCGTCGTCTGCTGCACCACTCCGAGCCGGGAGGTGGCGGTCTCCATCGCCGAGTCGCTGATTCCCGGAAGGCTCGCCGCGTGCGTCAATATCGTCGGGGGTATTCATTCAATGTACACCTGGAAGGGTGAGCTCTGCCGCGAGGAGGAGTGTCTGATGATAATCAAGACGCGCGGGGAGCTTTTTGAGCGGCTGCGTGAAAGGATCGCATCCCTGCACCCCTACGAGGTGCCCGAGATCATCGCCATGCCGATAGTCACGGGCCATGCTCCGTATCTCGAATGGATTGACGAATCGACGGGCTGAAACGATTTATAGCAGTCCGCCCCACGACCTGCGCCTCGCCCCGAAGAAACCGCCCTCCTTCACCGACTTCTTTTGCGCCTTCGCGCTGACAATGCGGGCGGGTGAGCCATTCGCGCTTTCCATGGAGTCGATCTTGGCGAGCAGCACGCGCACAAGGTGGGCGATATACTCTTCCTTTTTATTCATAAGCTCGATGAGTTCGCGCCGGCTTTCCTGAATTTCCTTCTTCAAACTGCTTTCAACTTCCTTGAGCTTCATGATGGTCGTAAAATCGACCACATTGTTTTCTTCACCGTTCATGTTCGTATCCGTCCTGGCTATGAGTTCATGGGCATATATGCAGTAGAAGATAGCAACGCCGACAGGAAAATCCTAAAAAACTTCGAAATGGCGGCTTAAAGGCGGGCGATGTCGTCGAATTCAAGAGCCCCTGCGGCAAAGACCGCACGCAGACGGTCTTCATCGACACAGGGAAAGCGAAGGCAAACACCGCAGTCCGAGCTTAAACGGCGCGGAACGGGTATAAGCTTTACGGAAATTTTTTCCTCCCGGCACAGCTTCTCCCCGCGAAGGGCGAGACTGGTGGAATGAAAGAGCGCGACGCACCATTCTTCTTTCATGCACGCCTCCCTTCCCTCGACAGTAGTCGTACCGCATCGAGCGCCGCGGCGATATCATCGTGAGAGGTGAGATAACCGGCGCTGAAACGAACGGTCCCCTCGGGGAAACTGCCGAGGCTTCTATGCGCGGACGGGCTGCAGTGCAGGCCCACCCTGCACAGGATGTCGAACTCCTCGTCGAGGCAAAGCCCGAGCTCGCTTGGCGACAACGCCTCGCTGGTAAACGAAACTGTCGAAAGCCGCCGCTCCGGCGGCGCCGCGTACAGCCGCACCCCGTCGATTGAGCCGAGTCCGTCCACCAGCGCGGCGGCGAGTTCGTCTTCGTGACGGCGTATCTCCGACAAGCCCGTTTCGAGAATAAATCGAACGCCCCCTCCAAGCCCGGCGATGCCGATTGTGTTGGGCGTGCCGCTCTCAAAACGATCGGGCGCGAATTCGGGCTGTGTCTCGAACTCGGAGCGGCTGCCCGTCCCGCCGTATATGAGGGGGCGCATGCGCTCCAGCGGTGCCCTCTCACCGACGACAAGGCCTCCCGTCCCCTGCGGGCCGTACAGCCCCTTGTGGCCCGTGAACGCGAGAAGATCGATATTGTCGCGTTCCATGTCGATGTCCACGCACCCGGCGGTCTGGGCCGCGTCGACCAGAAACAGGGCCCCCGCCCGGCGGGCGATCGCACCCAGCTCGCGGATCATCTGCATGCATCCGTTGACGTTCGAGCCGTGGTTGACGACGACCATGTCGGTCTTTTCGCGAAGCATCCGCCGCAGGTCGTCCGGGTCCAGAACTCCTTCGGGCGACGAGGGCACGACACGCACCCGCACGCCGTCGGACTCGAGGGCGCGCAACGGCCGCATCACCGAATTGTGTTCCATACCGCTCGTCACCACGCGGTCTCCCGGCCGGAGAAGGCCGAGGAGCGCCTGGTTAAGCCCTCCGGTCGCGTTGGCCGCGAACAAGACCCGGAGCGGGTCGCACGCCCCGAAGAGCGCGGCAAGAGATTCACGCGTTTCGTAGATGACACGTCCGGCATCGACGGAAAGTCGGTGACCGGACCGCCCCGGGTTCGCGCCGATCTCGAGGGCGAACGTGGTCATGGCGTCGCGGACCGCGGCGGGCTTGGGGAACGAGGTTGCGGCATTATCGAGATAGATCATGACGATTGTGCATAAACCACGCCGGAAACGGCGTGCGCCGCTTCCGGAGAGTCCGCTGTTATTTACTGAGCGTCAGCAGGAATTCACCGTCCTGCTCCTTTACCGAGACGGACCACCCCTTGTTCTCGGCGAGCCGTGTGACATTATCACGCGAGGTCCCCGAGTCGACAAGCACTTCCAGCGTGCCCGATCCCATCGCCTCTATTTTTTTCTTCGTATCGAATACCGGCTGCGGGCATGAAAGTCCGCGCATATCGAGTTTTTCCGCCATATCATCCTCCTGGGTTCACGCCTTCTGGCGCATGCTAAAACCAATCACAACGCAGGCCGAAAGGCCGGCGACCACCGCCGCCGGGCCCCAGAGACCTGGACCTGCCGGCGAGCTCGCCATGGCGAAATTGTGCGCAAAGCCCGCGCCGACGATCATCCCCATCACAAAGATCGCCGCGTCGCCGTCTCCCTCACCCGAGAGGAAGAGCTGCCGTCCGGGGCATCCGCCCGCCAGCGCGAAGGCGAGACCCGAGAGCATCATTCCGCCGAAGTTCCAGACGTGGGCGGTGTGGGCAACCGGCTGACCCGCGAAACCGGGAGTGAACTGGCCGAGCGCGAGGTTTGCCGCAAGCGCGCCGATCACCAGCGCGATGACCCCCGACATCAAATGCATCTCGCGCATCAGTATGACGTCGCGGACCGCCCCCATGGTGCAGAAGCGCGTGCGCTGCGCGAGGAAACCTATGACGAGCGCCACTCCCAGCGATACGAATACTGGTGCGAACTGCGAACCGGGACCCTTCTCACTGAAGAATGGCGCAAACTTCTCCGGCTCCGCATACAGAAGTGATTTCGAAGCGCCCCACATGGTGTTGCCCAGCAGCAGAAGCAGCAGCGCGATCATGATGACCGGCATCAGCCATCCCGCCGCGGTATAGGTCTTTTTGCTCGCTCCGAGGCTGTAGCCGCTGCGAATAAAAAGTACCCCGACAGCCACGCCAGCCGCCAACCCCGCCAGACCGACGATGGCGTTACCGTCACCGCCGGACAGGCGCAACAGCGCGCGCCACGGACAGCCGAGAAAAACCAGCGCCCCGACCATGGCGAAGAACCCCAGCATGAAGCGAACCATCGGCGCCGAGCCCGAGCGCGCCCGAAACTCCCTGAAGGCGAGCGCCGCAATCAGCGAGCCGAGGACAAAGCCGATGATCTCGGGCCTGATGTACTGTACGACCGCCGCCCGGTGAAAGCCCAGGGCCCCCGCAATATCGCGCTCCATGCACGCCACGCAGATGCCCATGTTGGCGGGATTTCCGAGCTTCTGGAGAATGGCCGCGGCGATTCCGATGAAAAGACCGGTCGCCACCATGCCCTTTTTTGAACCGAAGAATCCAGTGAGTGATGACATACTCCTCCCCGTTACATATTGATTAAATGCCTGCACTCGCGTGTGACGGCACCGTCCAAGGACATCCCGATTCATGCCAAGACCCTTTCGGATGATAATGCCGTCGAAGTACGGGAGTGCCGTAAAACATGATGAGACCATTTAGCGAAGGATAGCTGAATAATCAATAATTAAAAAATACGATAAATAAAATTTATATTATCGATATATCAAAACTACTCGTTCCACTGTGCGACGATCGATTTCTCATACCGGGAAGCGGGGGGATAATTAAATTAATTAATTTGAACTATTGACTAATGTGTTCTAATGTGCTATTGTATTCCTAAACATGTACGAGCGATCACTTCGGGTAAAGCACCATGGCTGGCGACGACATCGACAAAAAGTCAAGAACACACGAAATCCTTCAGGCCGCACAGGAGGCGTTCGCGCGACACGGGTATAAAAAGACCACGGTAGAGGATATCGCCGAACGGCTCGGAATGGTCAAAAGCGCACTGTATTATTACTACCGGAACAAGCAGGAGCTTTTTATCGCCGTTATCGAGCACGAGGTAGTGCTCTTTTTCAATAACATTCGCTGTCACCTCGACGCCGGGACCAGCGTCGAACAGAAGCTTGTCATCTACTCACAACAGAGTAACAAATTTCACCAGGACTTTCATAATCTGTACAACCTTACGGTAGATGACATCTTCCAGAACTACGAGGGACTGATCCGCGTCAGAAACAAATTTTTCGGTAATAATATAACCCTTATAGCCGATGTACTCGGGACGGACCGGCAATCCGCCGGTATCGACGTCCGTGCGACCTCCAAATTATTCCTCTACATGCTGGGCGGTATTTTTCAGGGCTACCAGCTCGAGAAAAAAACGGTCCCCGACGGTGAGCTCGAGTCGTTTGTTTCAATTTTTTACAGAGGACTGCACCGATGACATTCAAGCTTACATGCCTGACGGCGGTCATTGCGCTCGCGACTGTTCCGCTTTCGGCCGCCGAAACGATTCCTCTGCGTGACGTCATACGTCTCGCGATGGAAAACAACAACAGTTACAAGACCTCGATCGAAGCCGTGGAGGAGAGCCGGTTCAAGGTCCGCGAGTCGTGGGGAATGCTCTGGCCCTCCCTTTCCACCGATGTGTCGTACACCCGGCAGGGGGCCGACGCCGGATTCAACGCTAATATCGACGGCCGTTACGACATCAAATTCGTCAACGGCCAGATTACGGTCAACCCCGGCGTGTTCTACAATACGCTCCAGGCATCACGGAACGCGCACATCATCGCCGAAAACAACGTACGCAAGGTGAAGGGCGACACGGTCGTCCGCGCGATCCAGTCTTACTATCGCCTGCTACTTGCCCGCGAGGGCGCGGCGATGCGCGAGGAATCAATCAGGGCGCTTGAGGAAAACCTGAAGACCGTCACGATCGGCTACAACAAGGGCATTTTCTCCCGGCTCGATTACCTGCGCGCCCAGGTCGCCTTCGCGAACGAAAAAACTCAGCTCATCAACGCCGAGAACGATGCCCTATCCGCGATGGCCGACCTCAACATACAGATCGGCAACGATATCTTCGTCCGTCTGGATCCCGACCCGGGCGCGATGCAGTTACGCCCCGAGGACCTGTCGGCGCTTCCATCCGATACCGAGGGTGAGCGCAGACTTCTCGTCGTGATGATCGGCGAGGCGCTCAGGCACCGCCCGGAAGTCATACAGATAAAAAAGACGAAGGAGATGAGGGAAGATATAGCCGCCGCGGCGGAGGCGATCTATCTGTGGCCTTCGTTTTTCGTGAGCGGCAGCTACGGCACGTCGAAAACCGTGAGTTCGGCATCCTCGTCAGCACCGCCGCCGGGGCCGGGAGAACCAGGATATGACCCGATCCAGTATCAGTTCTATCAGATGATGTCCGGCGTGCAGGAGAGCTTCGCCCCCTCCGGATGGAACAACTCATGGAGCATCACCGCCGGCGCGAGCTACCGCTGGGGAGCGCTCTCGCCGCTCGATTCCTCGCACGCCCGCGGGAAACAGTCCCGCAGCGCCGCCAGACAGACCGAATTCCAGATGGACGACTTCATTAAAAGCGTCAAGCTCGAGATACAGCGCGGATACCTAAAGCTAAAGGCCGCCTCAATCTCAATCGCCTCGCAGCAGGGAAACGTCACAACGGCGGAAGAGAGCCTGAAGGTCGCCGTAACCCAGTTCCGCAACGGCATCATCGACAACACCAAGCTCATCGAGGCCAACGTCCAGCTCATTACGGCCAGAACGCTCTATATACAGTCGCTTTACGATTTCCAGGTCGCGCGCGCCGAGCTCAACCGCGCGATCGGCGTCGACTATTTTCCCGTGCGCTGATAGCCCGTACAGCGGAGAAGATGCAATGAAACCAGGCTCAAGACGAATACTAGCCGTCATTATAATCATCGTCGCCCTCATCGCGGGCTATCGGATAGTCCGCGTGGTGATCGATAAAATCGCCGCGTCCCGTACCACGGAGACGGCAAAACGCGTGCCGGTCAAGGCGGCCGCCGCGCGCCGCGCCGACATGCTGAGCACGCTGAAACTTACCGGCGACATCATTGGCACCGAGGTCGTAAATGTCTTTCCTCCCGCGCCCGGAAAAATCGAATCCATCCTCATCAGGGAGGGAAACCGGGTCGCCAGGGGCGCGATCATCTTCAAGATCAACCGCGACATCGTGGGCATGGATTACAACCTGGCCATCGTCGAGTCGCCGATCACGGGGCATGTTGGCAAGATCATGGTTGACCGCGGCATGACGGTTACCACCGCCACGCCGCTCGCGCAGGTCGTCAACATGTCATCGGTCGAGGTGGTGGCCCGCATCATGGAGGAGAGCATCAACCGGGTCGAGGTGGGCATGCGCGCGCGCGTCGGCGTCGAATCCTTTCCAGGGCGCATCTTCCTTGGCCGTGTCTATAAAAAAAGCGCCGTGCTCGATCAGCTGAGCCGCACGCAGGAGTTCCGCATCAGGCTCGACAATCCCGGCATGCTCCTCAAGCACGGCATGTTCGCGAACATCGAAATCATCATCGGATCAAGGCCCGGCGTCGTCGCACTGCCGGTCGACGCCGTGATGACCGACATGGGCGGCGCGACGAGCGTTTTCGTAGTCGAGGACGGCCGCGCCAGAAAGCGGGAGATCCGGACCGGGATTACGGTCGACCGTCTCACCGAGGCTACGGCCGGGATCAGGGCCGGCGAGATCGTGGTTACCCTAGGACAGGAGAACCTTTCAGACGGCGACGAACTCATCGTTTACCGCGAGGATGAAGCCTCCGCCACCGGCGATAGCAAAGGTGTTTCCGGAGTGGCGCGATGAAGATCACCGAACTCTCGGTCAAGCGACCGATCACGGCAATGATGGTCTTCGTCGCTCTCGTCGTACTCGGCTATGTGGGCTATTCGAAGATGCCGCTCGATCTCCTCCCCGATATAGAATTTCCCATCGTTGCGGTCATCACCGAATACAAGGGGGTGGGCCCCAAGGAGATTGAGAGCACCGTCACCCGCCCGCTCGAGGAATCGCTGGCCGGAATCAATAACGTCGACACCATCACCTCCACCTCCAAGGAGGGCATGTCGATGATACGGGTCCAGTTCGTCTGGGGCACCGACATGTCCCTCGGCGTCTCCGACATACGCGAGAGGGTCGATATCGTCAAAAAATTCCTTCCCGACTCAATCGAAACCCCGATCGTCCTGAAATTCGATGTTTCGATGATGCCCATCATGGTGCTTTCTGTCTCTGGGAACCGCGACCCCAGCTTCCTTCGTGAATACGCCGAGGACAACCTTAAAAACCTGCTTGAACAGATCGACGGTGTCGCATCGGCGACCGTCACCGGCGGGCAGAAGCGTGAGGTCCGCGTCGAGCTGGTTAAAAACCGGATGGAGGCGTACAATATCGCCATCGAAACGGTGGTTTCCACGGTTGGCCTCGAGAACATGAACGTGGCCGGGGGCGACATCAAGTCGCCGCACCGCAAGTACACCCTGCGCACCAAAGGTGAATTCGAGTCTCTCGACGACATACGAAGCGTCGTGGTGGCCGTCAGGAACAATACTCCCATTTACCTCAGGGACGTTGCGCGTATTTACGAAGCACCCTCCGAGCGCAAGGAGATCGTGCGCCTCAACGGCCAGAACGGCGTCGTCGTCCGCATGAACAAACAGTCCGATAAAAATACCGTCATTGTCGCGCGCAATATTATAAAACAGCTCGAGGTAATAAGAAAGTCGCTCCCCCGGGGCATGGAGATAACACCGATTTTCAACCAGGCCGAATACATCGAGCGCTCCATAAAGAACGTCATCGACAACGCCTGGCAGGGGGGGATAATCGCGATTCTGGTCGTATTCGTCATGCTCAGGAACATCCGCTCATCGCTGATCCTCGGGCTTTCAATCCCCGTTTCCGTCATAGCCACCTTCATCGCCATGTACTACTTCGATATATCCCTGAACATGATGTCGATGGGAGGGCTTGCGATCGGCGTCGGAATGCTCATCGACAACTCGATCGTCATCCTTGAGAACGTCTTTCGATTCAGGGAAAAAGGCGCCCGTCCGGCAGAGGCCGCCATACTCGGCGCAGACGAGATGGCCATGGCCATAACCGCCTCGACGCTCACCAATCTGTGCGTCTTTATCCCGTTTTTCTTTACAACCGGGCTGGCCGGACAACTCTTCAGGCAGATGGCGCTCACCATCACCTTTTCCCAGCTTTGCTCGCTGCTGGTCGCCCTCACCCTTATCCCGATGATGACCTCAAAATTCATCCGCTCCATCACCACCCTTTACACGGGCCGCGCCGCATTCCTCAACACCGTCTTCTCCTGGAGCGAGAACCGTTTCGTTCTCCTTGAAGGCTTTTATTCCCGGGTGATTGCCTGGGCGCTCGACCATCGCCGCCGTGTGGTCGCCTATACCACTGTTGCCATCGTAGCGGGGCTCCTGCTCATCCCCGCGGCAGGCATGGAGTTCATGCCCGAGCAGGACCAGGAGCAGGTGACCTTCATCGCGAAGCTTCCGGTCGGCACCAACCTCGATACGACCGAAAACGTGATGCGCATGGTTGAGGCTCGCATACAGAAGGCCGTCCGTCGGAGCGAGTATCGCGTGGTGAGCATCCGCGCCGGGTACGGCGAGGGCTTCGCCGCCGCCTTCGGCGAGACCACCGACCATACGGCCAAGGTCGAAATGCGGCTGGTACCAATATCAAAGCGCGACCGCTCCGAGCGGGACATCCGCGAAGCGGTACGCAAGGCCGTGGCCGATGTCCCCGGTCTCAGCTTCAACTTCGCCGTACAGAGCCAGGGTCTCAGCCTCGGCGGCGGCGCGCAGATCTCGATCGAGGTTTACGGCTACGATTTCGAGCAATCAAAGGATTATAGCCTCCAGATCCAGAAGGCCATCATCGGAATCCCCGGCCTCAAGGACGTCGAAATCACCCGGGAGGAGGGGCTCCCCGAACTCGTCATAGCGGTTAACCGCGAAAAGGCGTCTAAAATGGGGCTCAATGCATCCTACATCGCCAATCTGATAAAAGATAACGTCGCCGGCAAGGTCGCTTCGATCTTCCGCTACCAGGGCAAGGAATACGACATATTCGTCCGCCTGAGGGAGGAGGATCGGAAAGGCCTCGACGACATCAGGGCGCTTATGGTTCGCACGCCCTCGGGTACGACGGTGCCGCTGGGAAACGTCATCGAATTGAAATCGTCAAGCGGGCCCGCCACCATTCAGCGCAAGAAACAGGAGCGCGTCACTTACATAAATTGCAAGGCCGAGGGCCGCGACCTCAATTCAGTCGTACGCGACATTCAGGCCAAGATCGAAACGGTTCCGAAACCGAGGAACTTTTACCTACAGATCGCCGGGGCCTACAAGGACATGCAGGAATCATTCAGGGATCTGGCTCTGGCACTCGTCCTGGCGATCGTCCTCATTTACATCATCATGGCCGCGCAGTTCGAGTCGTACGCCTATCCCTTCGTCATCATGTTCTCCGTACCGACGCTCATCTTCGGCGTGATGCTGTTCCTGTTTCTTACAGGCACAACATTCAACGTCGTCTCGTTTATGGGCATACTCATGCTCTCGGGAATCGTGGTCAACAACTCGATCGTGCTGGTGGATTACACAAACATCCTGAAGGCGCGCGGTTTTAAGACTCGCGAGGCGCTCATCGAGGCGGGACGCAAAAGGCTTCGCCCTATCCTCATGACGACCTTTACGACCATACTCGCTCTTATCCCCATGTCGATCGGCTTCGGTGAGGGCGCCGAGCTTTCCGCCCCCCTTGCGCGCACGGTTATGGGCGGCCTCAGCTCATCGTTCATCTTCACGCTGGTTTTTGTACCGGTGGTGTATTCGCTCTTCGAGGACATCTCTGTGAAAATGAAAAAGCGCTTCTCAGGAAAAAGGTAAGACAATGAACCTCTTGTTCATCGTTTACAGCAACGCCGTCGACGACGAAATGATCGAGATCGCCCGTCGCAATGCCGGCGGTTTTACACGGTTTTCCGGCGTACACGGCGAGGGCTGCGGCGAGCCCCACCTCGGTTCTCATGTATGGCCCGGTGTTAATAACTGCATGATGGCGGCCGTGGATAAAAAACAGGAGGCCGCCGTCGCGGCGGAGGTTCGGGAATTGAAGGAAAAATTCCCCGATGTGGGCATACGGGTGTTCACGGTCCCGCTCAAGGAAACGTACTAGAGCGTCTCGGTACCTCCGGCCCGGGAGATGCCCGTTTTCAGAAAATAAATGTATTGACGGACGCGGATTTCGCGCTCACACTCCGCACCGTCGTAGTCTCGCTAAAACTATTTATAATCGAGGAGCACCGGAATGAAAAAAATCGGATTCCTGGTTCTGCTTGCGGCGTTCTGCGCATCATCGATCGCACTCGCGAATCCAAAGATTCAGACAAAACACAAGGGGTTGAAGAAAGACGGCAAGATGATAAATTGCGTTTTTTGCCACACAACCGCCAAGATCGAGAAAAAGAAGGGATACGGGATAGCGCTGGTCAACAAGAATCCCCTGTGTTTGGGATCCGGATGCCATCCTGTTAAGTAGGCCATAAACGCTTTCGTCGCAGTAAAAAAGCATGCTCTTCTTGGAGCATGCTTTTTTTATTTGACGTACGGCCCTGAGTGATGTTTCATTATCGATCGCATGCCTCTGATCCGAAAGAACCATGCCCGGAATTATAACCCACAGCAGGCTGTTCCAGGAGTCGCTTTTTTCCTTGAAAAAAGCGAAAGACGCTACACCGTTCGGCAAATCGATCGAAGCCCTCTACAGTGTGCCCGAACGGCTCAAGGCCGGACTTTTCGGCTCCATCGGACCCGACATCTTCGACTACCTCCCGGTTGCGCGAAGGAATTTTTTTGGGACCTCCCTGAGCATGCAGATCCATTCATCGCGGCTATCGCAAAGCCTTACAGCGCTTCTCTCGCGGACGCTACTCGTCGGAGATTTCAATAATGAGTGGTCGGCGACACGGAGGGCGTACTCGTACGGCTTTATCGCCCATCTCATTGCCGACGCCGTCTTCCATCCGTTTGTTTATTACTGGGCCGGCTTCCCCGATAATGGGAGCCGCTTCGAAATTTACCGCTATCGCGAACAGCTTCTCCTTTTCCAGTACAACATGGATCTTTTTTTCCAGTACCACTACAATACCCGGGTATTTGATTTCGCTATCGATGATTCGCTTCCGATGAGGCACATCCGGGGCGGGATACCAATGCTCGACTACCGGATCAAGAGTCTGATCCTTGAAATGCTGACGGACACCTGCCCCGGGGAACTACCCCGCCTGATTTGGAACGCGCGCAATCCCCGGGACACCGACGGCACCTGGAAAAGCGGACCGGTCGACCTGATCCCGTATTTCATACGCCGCGCGTACCTGGCCAAGCGAAGCCGCAGCAGGGCGCTGCGCATGCTGCTCGACCGGCTCAGGGTCCGCCGCAGGTTTTTCCCCGATTATGTAACACGCTATCCCGAACCGCGGCGAATGGACCGGCATGCGCTCAACCTTCACCGCGAGCGCTGGTTTCACCCGCTCGGCACACCGGGCCTGCATTATGAATCCGTTGAGGATTTATTTAAAATCGCCCGCGACCGAACGGTGGCCGCATGGGTGAGAATGGAATCGGCGCTCTATGCCGGTGCGACCGATATATCACCGATTATAGCCGAACTATCGGTGGATTCGTACACGGGCGAGGCTGGGAACGGTCCGTCACATATGAAGTTGAAAAAGCCCCTTCGCCTGCACTTTTAAGTAAACCTCGAAAGCCGGGTATCCATTTGGGTTTCGTGACTACCGTATATGTTTGATGAGAGAGTTGAAATGCAGACGGGAAAGGCGCTGCAGCTCCGCAACCGGTAATGTCTTCAGGATCGACGGGTTTTCCACGATTTCTTTTTTCCCTGTCTCGGCCGCCACATACCGGATATAATTCATGGCCGCAATCCTGTGCGGGTTGGTGCTGTTATAATCGAGGTAGGCATAGAGCACGGAAAGACCCAGGTGTGCGTTGGCGAAGATCGTGCTTGAGAGCGCAAGCTCTTCTCCCGATACCTGGTCGAAGTAATTGAAGTTGTTGTTGAGTATTTTGTGCGTCAGCTCGTGAATTTCGAAGAGCTTCCATATCTCGCCGCGAATGGACTTCGAATTATCAAATGACCTCGCCAGGCAGTATTTGATGTCCTCGCTCACCCGGGCCCCGACGAAAAACATGGAATCGACGTTCTCTCCAGTGAGAATTCTCCTGGCAATTATATAATCGTTCTGCACCTCTTCCGGATTGATGTAAATCATGTCGAAGTAGAAGGTTGAATTACTGGTTGAAAACTCATCGTAATAGATAAACGGGATGATGTTATAAAAGCGTTCGCTCGTATTGAAAAGCGGATGATTTATGGTAAGCGGTTTACGGGCCCCGAAGATGCAGTAATCGAGGATGATCCGCTCTTCGTCGCTCCCCTTCCTGTCCCGTGAAAACCTCAGTATGATGTTTCGCTTCTCAAGCGCATCGCGCAGCGAGTCCAGGATCTTATCGGTATACTTTCTCGGCTGGAGGCTGGCGGCAAGGAGCTGTTCGGCGATGCGGTAGGTGGCTGGCTCGCGCAGATTTTTCAGATAATTCCGGTATTCCGCGATATGAAAGCCGTCTTTCTGCATCTTTTCGACGGGGATGCTGTGCTCCTGTATCATATTGACGAAATGTGGGTTTTCGTTGAAGAGAAGAACGACATACGCATAGAGTTTGCCGTTCGGGGTCCTGATGTTGATAAAGCTCTGGGAGTATGAATAATCCTGCGCACCCTCCCCGTGAAGGTCGGCACTCAGGTCGGAAGCCGACCATACCGCGATCGCGCAGAACATCATCCACACCGCCGCGATTCCCCTAACAATCCATTGCCCGCTCAACACCGACTCACACTCCTTGTCGTCTCGACTGGTTCGCCCGGAAGCCATGCCATCCGGTCCGCACCACCGAATGTCTGACAGGCTATCCATCACCCTTTTAAAAACACAATCTCAATTTACTGCCATAGCCGGGATCCGGCAAGGACTGCGCAATGAATATTCGTCAGTCGCGCCCGAAATACGCCTTCATCTCGTAGACTCCCGCACCCAGGTTGCGCTCGGTGTCGAGACCGCATTTGTCGAGCAGATGCAGTACCGGTTTATTTTCGATGAGTGCCTCCGCTGAAATGTATGAAAGGCCCTCCCTGCGGGCTAGAAGGCTCAAGTAAGCGATTATTTCCGTTCCAATCCCGCGGTTCATGTATCCGTCCAGCACGGCCAGTGAAACCCCCGCGCCATGGTCGTCGTCATTAACCGAATACTTCCCGACCCCCAGCACGATCTCTTTCCCCTCACGCCTGACGACCCCGAGGATGATTACATCGCTGATATGATCGACTTCGACCAGCTCACCGAGATCGTCAGCCGTCTTTCCGCTTTTCACAAAACGCCCCCGTATACTCTGGTCAGAGAGCTTCGAGAAGAAGTCGCGGAGAATCATGATATCGTCCGGCCTGACCGGCCTCAGGAGCAGGCGGTCGCCCCCCCTCGTCGTACGCCGGGTCTCGAGATGTGCGGGATACCATCCTTTCATGCCGGGAATCCCGGTAGCCTGGGCCTCTATAACTCCAAGCTTCTTCCCCTCTTCAATCAGCCACGGCCGGAAGTCGGGATGTGCGATCGCGATGATGGACAGCGCCCGCTCCCGGAGGTTCTTGCCGTTAATATAGGCAATACCGTACTCGGTAACGATATAATGTATATCACCGCGGTTGAGTGTGATCCCGGCCCCGGCGTCAACTGCCGGCACTATGCGGGAGACCGTTCCGTTCTTCGCGGTCGATTTAAGCATGAGGATGCTTCTGCCGCCCTGCGCGAGCATCGCCCCCCGCATAAAGTCCGCCTGGCCGCCGATCCCGCTGTAATTATACTGTCCGAGGGATTCAGCGCTGGCCTGGCCGGAGAGGTCGAGTTGGAGGACGGAATTGATCGCCGTGATATTTTTCAGGCCGGCGATGATCAGGGGATTATTGGTATACTCCACGGTATGAAAGGATATGCTGGGATTATCGTGAAGAAAATCGTAGGTGGATTTCTTTCCCATGCAGAACGTCGCCACGGTCTTCCCGCGGTCGATCGTCTTCCTGGCATTATTTATCGCACCGCTTTTTATCAGTTCCACCAGCCCGTCGGAGAGAAGCTCCGTGTGGATTCCCAGGTTCTTCTTTTTATGGAGGTTCGCCATGATGGCGTTGGGAAGACTGCCGTAGCCGACCTGGATCGTATCACCGTCCCTGACGATGCGCGCGACAAAACGCCCAATCCGGCCGGAAACCTCGTCCGGCTCCCCCGATTCATACTCGAGGAGGGGTTCGTCGTGATGAAAGATGAAATCGACCTCATCCACGCTGATGAAGGTGTCCCCGTGCACCCGTGGCATGAATGAATTCACCTGCGCGATAACGATCGACGCGTTCTCGACGGCGGCCTTGACGATATCGATGCTTACACCAAGACTCAGCATGCCGCTGGGGTCCGGGAGCGAGGTCTGAATCAGCGCAACGTCGATTTCGATGATCCGCTGGCGAAAGAGTTTCGGCACTCCCGAGAAAAAAACCGGCGTGTAGTCGGCCTCGCCCCGATTGACCGCCTCTCTGATGCTGTGACCTATAAAAAACGAATTATACCGGAAGTTCTGCTTCAGCCTCTCGTCGATATAGGGTGAAACACCGAGCGTATACGCGCGAATGATTTCGTCCTCGGGAAGAAACCCCGGATTCGCCCCGGCGTATTCAACCAGCGATCGGATCAGGAAACCGGGGACCGCGCATGCGGTCGAAATGAATATCCTCCCGCCGCGCCGGATATGGGAAAAAGCCTTTTCGAGTGTTGTGAATTTTTCGGGATGCCCGGCACGAAGCGCTTCCACCATCGTGCGGCCTTCGTTTTGCATTTCATCTGCCATCCATCACCCCGGGTCTGTAAATTATTACGAATATACCGCTCTTCCCGCAGGTATTTTTGTTCGGCAACGGGCTTTAGTCAAATACTTATTGATCGTGGCCTATTCGGCGAACACCCGCTCTGCGACACGAGCGGCGAAGTCCCGGCGCTCCTCGTCTTTGATCATTGCCGAATACGGAAGCATGAACACCGCCCCTTTACGGTTGCCCCGGAAAATAACCACCGAAAGCTCCTGTACGTTCTTTCGCCTGCAGTGCCCCGTTTTGGCGAACCGGCACTGTGAAACTACCAGGCGGCACTCAAATCCGCCGGGCGATTTAACCAAAGCGGCTCTTGCCTTGAGTGAGGCGGCCAATTCGTCGAAAAATTTCTTCCCGGCTCCATCGAGATGGTCGTCCGATTGCATCGGGTCGAAGGCCACTGTAATGCGGGCACCTCCATGCGCGATGACCGTCTCCACCGGGGCGATATCATCTCCATAGGGGGTCTTTCCATCGAGTGAGATCGTTCGCTCGCTTCCGTCGGCCCTTCGATAATTCCTGGTGCCGTCGAAATCGATGATCAGGCTTCTCCCATCCGGGACAGCGATTTCCCTTTTGCCGTTCCTGTACCGTATGATGACCGTTCCGTCTTTCAATACCGCCTTTTCATGTTCCGGATATTTGAATATTTTCGTCCCGTCCGGTTTCGCAAACTCTTCGTACCCCGGCTCTTTCTTCAGCAGTTCGGCGCCGAAGTAATCGAAATTGGTGACGGTCTGTGCGCCGGCAGGCAATCGGCATGAAAGGATGACGGCAATGACTGAAATCGCCGAAAAATTAATGAATTTCAACGGATCCCTCCAAAGGAAAAATTGACAAAGCAGGGTGACAGGATAGACTTGAGCCCTATGCTCTCGCTCACCCATTATAATGCCCTGGTCCGCCGTGTCGACGCGTTTTGCGCCGATGTGCTGCGGGAATACGGAAGCTCGATAGCCTGTGCCCCGGGCTGCGACTCCTGCTGCATACTTGAAACCGTTAATGCGGTCGAAGCCGGCGTCCTTCTCGGGTATGCGGTATTGCTCGAGCCGGCACGGCGAAACGCAATCATGCTCCGGGCGGCCGAACCGGCATGCGACGGGAAGCCCTGCGTCCTCCTCCAAAACGGGCTCTGCGCGGTCTACGAGGCCCGGCCGCTTATCTGCCGCACCCACGGGCTGCCGGTCTACCTGGATGGCGCCGTCGACTTCTGCCCTAAAAACTTTACCGGAATCCGCCGCATCGAATCGCCGTTTATCCTTGGGCTTGAAAACCTCAATACAATGCTCGGCGCCATCAATCTCGAATTCCAGCGCGAACATCCCGCTCCTTTTTTCCAAAAGGAGCGGTTCGACCTTCGCGAATTATTTAAGCGCCCGATGGCCAATGTCCCTGCGGAAGAAGGCCCCCTCAAATGAGATCCCCCCGACCGCATTATACGCCCTTTCCCGCGCCTCGGCGAGGTCCTTCCCGGTCGCCGTTATATTGAGCACCCTCCCTCCCGCGGTATAGCAGGAGCCGTCCCGTCTTTCCGTACCTGCGTGAAACACGAGCGCGCCCTCCGGCACCGCCTCGAGTCCCTTTATCGGTTTTCCCTTTTCGTATTCTCCCGGATATCCCCCCGATGCCATAACAACGGTGATCGCGCTCTTCCTCGAGAACCGTATGGTGCACTTCGCAAGCGTGCCGTCCACCGCCGCGTTAAAGAGATCCCCCAGCCTGTTCTCAAGCAGCGGCAGAATCACCTGCGTTTCGGGATCACCAAAGCGGGCATTGAACTCGAGCACCCGGAGGTCGTCCCCCTTCACGATGACACCGGCGTACAGGATCCCCCTGAACGGGATGCCCTCTTTCTTCATTCCCTCGATCGTAGGCACAAGGACCTCGCGGCGGACCCGCTCCAGGACTTCGGCCGTCATCACCGGCGCCGGCGCGTAGGCGCCCATTCCGCCCGTATTGGGCCCCCGGTCCCCGTCGAAAATGCGCTTGTGATCCTGGGCCGCAACCAGCGGAAGCACCGTATCGCCATCGCAGATCCCCAGCACCGAGGCCTCCTCGCCTTCGAGGTACTCCTCGACAAAGACCCTCCTGCCGTCCCTGACCATTGAATCGACGAAAGCGCGGGCGTCCTCCCTGCTTTCAGGGATCCCGACCCCCTTCCCCGCGGCAAGACCGTCGAGCTTGATCACCATTGGAAACACTTTCGCCGAGTCGATATGGCGAAGCAGTCCGTCGCGCGAATCGAACTCTCGGTAGTCTCCCGTCGGGACTCCGTACGCGCGCATGATTTTCTTCGCGAACAGCTTGCTTCCCTCGAGCATTGCGGCACGCTTCGAAGGCCCGAAGGTCCTTATTCCCCGCTCCATGAGATAATCCGTAATCCCGGCCGACAGCGGGACCTCGGGGCCGACCACCACCATATCTATTTTTTTTTCGGAGCAGAATTTCGCCATTCCCTCGAAATCGTCGATCTTTAAATTCACCCGAAACTCGTCGGCTATCCCGCCGTTTCCCGGCAGCACGTACACCTCTTCGGCGCTGCCGTCAGAGAGGAGCCGCCATGAGATCGCGTGCTCCCTGCCCCCGGAACCAATGATGCAATAACGCATGGCTATCCCCCGCGTGTCTTTTTCTCGTTGTGTAATCAGCCGCCCGACCCGCCGCGGCGCGATGCCCTGATCCGGAAGAGCCAGACAGCTGATGAATTGTATGAGAGTGAATTACCCAATTATTGGCAAGTAAAAATGCGTGTTCCCGAAACGCCCGCGCAATCGGAGGACTGCAGTCAGGAAAGCTTCGATCCGCGGAAGATGAAAAGAGTGCGCCCCATACGTAGTTCGTCCCAGTCATAGAGGGGTCGGGGCCTTAGGAGCTTCTTGCCGTTGAGATACGTACCGTTGTCCGAGGCAAGGTCGAAGAGATAATACGCGCCCTTCATTTCCCTGATTCGGGCGTGCCTGAGCGACACGGCATCGTCCCGTATGACGATCGCGTTTTCGTCGTCCCGCCCGATCGTAATCTCTTCCCAGTACATCGGGAATTTCTTACCCACCTCGGGACCGTCCTTTTGTACCAGCCACGCTTTTGCGTACACATATTCCGGATCCTGAGAAGTGACCAGACGGTCCCTGTGGCGCTTCGCCTCCTCGTCGCGCTTCAGGGCAGCTTCAAACTCATCCGCCGAATAGGGAGAGCGCGTACCCGGAGTGAAACCGGACGGCTCCAGTGCCGCCCGTCGTATCGCGAGAGTGCCCCGGCGCAGAAGAACGAAGATACCGCCGACTAAAAGAACGATGATCAAAAGGATGAGCGCCACCAGGAGAGCCTGCGGCACTGTTGGAAGCTCCAGGCCGACGACGTCGCGCCGGTAGGTGACCTCCCGGACATCCCGGTCCCTGAGCGAACCATGGCGCAGGCGCACCTCCACCGAGCGCGCCATTCCATCGGCCGCCGCCATCGAGCGGAATCGAACATCGTAACGGTTTGATCCGCCGGCCTTCAGCGCGGCATACAGCGAGCGAATCTCCCTGTCAGCGCAGCAGCGGATGAAGCTTCCGCCGGAGAGCCGTGCGATCCGTTCGAGCCGTCGCGACGCCTTGCCCGGGTGAACGGCGACGACGTGCACCGCGACTGATGTTTCCTTCGCCAGGGCCACGACGTCACCGCTTTCCAGGCTGCTCCCCTCGTCCCTGCCGTCGGAAAAAACGATTACGGCCTTCACGCCGTCAGTCTCCCTGCCGAGCAGCTCTACCGAATCGTAGAGCGCCGTATACAGGCTGGTACGCGAACCATGCCGGCGCGTATTGCCGACGCACCGGTCCAGACTTTCGCGTGCGGTGGTGAGGGGACAGACGGTCTTCACCTCGTCGTTGAACCGCACAACGGCGAAGCTGTCCGCGGGCGATGACGAAGCGATGAGTCCCCGTGCAGCCTTTTTAATCCGCTCGAAGTCTTTCGGGCTGATGCTCCTGCTCGAGTCGATGGCGAGAACGAAACGGGCCGCCGCGGCGACTTCAGCGGAAGGCTTCAGGCTTACGTAGTTTACGCGGAAACCGTCCTCATAGACCTGAATGTTTTCATCGCCGAGGTCGATGGGCGCGCCCCGCCCTCCGTTGGGTACGGCGACGCGAAGCAGAACCGTCGGGAACTCGGATTCGCCGTCCGCCGAGAGGATCTCTATATGGGGGCCGGCCAGCGCGGGCGCGACCATGCATGCCGCGAGAAGTAACAGCGCCGCCATGCGGAGTACCGGTTTCGCCCTGTGGTCGAGTGGTGAAATCATGTCATGATTCGATGGTATGCATGATACCGTTTTCTGTATATACTATCGGTTTCTGCGTATAATCTGTGCAGGCTTTTTCCATACGGGGCAACGGGCATTTTAATGAGCCGACCACCGTCGTCAGCAATTCGGCGTACCGCAATCGCCTGCCCTGCCCCGCAAAAGCTCAACGGCATGCGGGACCGCCTTTTCGATCACCTCGAGGTTTTCGCGCACGGCCTTCGGGCTTCCCGGCAGGTTGACGATCATGCTCGCCCCCCGTATACCGGCAACCGCCCTTGAGAGCATGGCATGGGGGGTTATGGCAAGCGAACGATGCCGCATCGCCTCGGCGAATCCGGGGGCCGCCCGGTCGATGACCGCGAGCGTCGCCTCGGGGGTTACGTCGCGCGGCGCGAAACCGGTTCCACCGGTTGTGAGGATCAAGTCGATGCCCCTCGAGGCATAGGCGATCAGTTCGGCCTGTATGCGCTCCCTCTCGTCCGGAACGATCGATTCAGCCTCCACCGAGTGCCCCATGCGCTCCGCCCAGCGCCGTATCTCGGGCCCCGAGAGGTCCTCGCGCTCCCCCCTCGACGACCGGTCGCTGACGGTGATTATTCCGACCCGGATCATAACCGCCTCCTCATTCAACCTCGATACTGATGATCCTGAATTCGCGGCCGCTTAAAATCTCGATATCGGCCGATTCGCACGCCGGACAGGAAAAGCGCCAGTCCTCCTTCGTGAACCTGAACTCCGTCCCGCACGCTTTACAGCGGAGCACGGCGGGCACCCGTTCCACCGAAAGCGCGGCCTTTTCCGCGATGGTGTCCTTGCTGACAAAATCGAAATAGGTCTGCATCCATTCCGGAAGAAGGTCGGAAATCTCACCCACCTGCAGGTTGATCCGAGCGACCCGTTTGGCCCCGTTTTTCCCCGCAAAGTCCAGGACGATGTCCAGAATGTTTCCCATTATCGAAAGCTCATGCATTATCGGCGTCCCCGCCCGCGATGTTTTACTAAATCTTTTTACCGCAAAGGCACGATATAGATGCTGAGACCGGTGCGTTTATATCAAGACAAATTCCCGGCGGCAGGCCACTATACCGATGAATCGCAAACACTATCTTTCACGGCACGGAAAATATGTCGATTACCGCATTGCCCTCCTCGGCTGCCGGGACCTCCGGGACGACGAGGAACGCTCGTCTCCATGCGGGATGCTGTCCTACCTCATGGACCATGCTCCGCTGCCCGCCGAGCTTCCGGGTGAAAGCCGCCGGGCGCTCGAGGACCTGAAGGACCTTCTGCACCGGTGGGACCTCCTGCGTGATGGAGACCTTCTCGGCTATGTCCACCAGGAACTCCAGGCCAGGCAAACGCGCAAGAGGCACGGCCGCTATTTCACCCCCCGCGATATCGTCGACTATATCGTTTCACGCGCGCTCACTCCGGTGCCCCGCGGGGCACCGCCGATTATTCTCGATCCGGCATGCGGATCGGGCCAGTTCCTCATCGCCGCCTATGCCTTCCTCTCAGACTCCGGCGACCGGCGGCGCGGCACACGCAGGAATGCGGAGGATCTCATACGTAACCGTCTACACGGCATCGACATCGACCCGGTCGCCGCATCGATATGCAGGTGGAACCTTTCCAGGGTTTCCGGCATCGAAGAGGGTGAAATCAAAAACATTGACAATTATAATTATTTGTTTAATAATCTGCGCGCCGGCGAGACCTCCGGTTTTACGGCCGTCCTCGGCAACCCGCCATGGGGGTCGCGCCTTTCGGCGGACGAGCGGCGCGCCGCCCGCGAGCAGTATTCCTCCGCGGTATCCGGGGTCAATACCTTCACGCTCTTCATCGAGCGCACGCGCGAACTCCTCGCCCCCGGGGGGACAATGGCCTTTCTCCTTCCCGAGGCCTACCTGAACATTGGCGCCCACAGCGTTTCACGACGGCAGGTGCTCGAACACATGCGCATTCTCGACATCGCGGCCTGGGGTGAACGCTTCAGGGGCGTGTTCGCACCATCCGTATCGTTCATCGCCGCCCGCGAGGAGTCGCCCGTTGCGCGATCACGCCATATCGTCAGGATATCCGCGCCATCGGAAAACGGCTCCGCAACGGCCACGCTGATACCTCAGGCGCATTATGACTCTACGCCCCAGAACATCTTCAACATCCATTATTCGCGCCGGGCGGTCGAGCTCATCTCGCGCATTGAGGATGGGGAATGCTTTCATCTCAGGGGAACGGCCCGTTTTTTCCTCGGCGTGGTAACCGGCGATAACCCGCATCACCTCAGGGACGCGCGCTCGCACGAGGCGCCCGACCCGATCATAATCGGCCGCGATCTTTCACAGTACAGGATTGATTATAGCGGCCATCATTTCAGGTTCGACCCCGGCACCCTCCAGCAGGTGGCGCCGCGCGAACTCTATCTTACGCCGAACAAGCTCCTCTATAAATTCATCGGCAGGCGTCTGGTCTTTGCGCTCGACACCGAGGGGCGCTATTCGCTCAACAACGTCAATGCGCTCATTCCCGGAGATTCGAAGCTCGAACCGGAATGCCTGCTGGCCCTTCTCAACTCGCGCCTCATGCAGTATTACTATGAAAAGAACTTCTTTACGGTGAAGGTACTGAGGGGAAACCTCGAACGGCTGCCGCTTCGGGCCGCCGATGGTGGAACACGGCGAAAGATCCGTTCGCTCGTGAGGCGCGTCATGGAGTCCCCAGATTCGGGAGCGGGGATGCGAAGCAGGGAAACGATCGAGGATATTGTTTTCAGCATCTACGGCATTGGCGACGCGGAGGCCGCGCACATCAGCGAGGCCGTACTCTCCCCCGCACCGGCCCTTTCTCTGCAGTGAATACCACCACAAGGTCGATGGAATCGTCATCCCCGTCGTCAGCGACGGCGATGCCGAGGTTCCGGTAGACGTACATGACGTTTTTACGCCTGGCCAGGCGCTCAAGTCCCTCGTTTCCATAATTAAAGATAAACGATTCGGCCCCCGCGGCGATGCGCACCGCGTCCGTCGTAAAGCGCGCCCGATCATACCCGGCTATGGCGACCACCTCGTCATTGAGCAGGAATACCGCGAAGCGCCCGTACGCGTAATGATAGACGCGGTCAAAACGAATGGCCGGGCCCGAAGTCTGCCCGAACACCTCCCGGAAGAGGTCTTTCTCCCCCCCGGGCATCGCGACACGATCCGCCCGGCCCCGGTCGCGCATGAGCGAATTCGCCTTCTCTCCCAGCACCACCCCTTCCGAACCCAGACCGGGAGCCACCAGCGACGTATCGTTCTTTAAACGCAGCCTGAGCTCGTCAGTAGAGAAGAGGCCGCCAGCGATAAAGAGCATGGAACCCAGCACGATGGCATGATTCATCAGCACCCGTTCCCCCGGCATGGCGGCGCCGCTTGCCGAATGCGGTGCGTCTCCATCCTTAATTCATTATGTCTCATGGTCCTCTTTCCCGCCAACGCGCTCTGCCGCGCGCCTGATGGCGGGGTACCGGCGCGGGTAGGCATCCGGCGTTTCTCGAAGCTTTTTGATCATGATGCCGGTCATATCGGTACGGTCGGCGTCAACACTTCCTCCCAGCGCCATGGCATGGTCGACGATTTCCCGAACCAGGTCGGCCCCCTGAAGTTTTGAATAGATATACAGATACCCCCCCGTCTTCAGAAGCGGTAGCGCCATCTCGATCACCACGTAGACGGGCCCGAAAGCGCGGCTGAACACCACGTCGAATGCCCCCCTCCACTGTGGCCGACGGGCGAGCTCTTCGATACGCCCGCAGACCACCGACAGCCCGGGGACCGGCAGTTCCTTCAGCGCGTACTCCAGGAATTCCGCCCGCTTCGCCTGCGCCTCCATCAGCACACCCGTAATCCCGGGGAGTGCGATCGCGAGCGGGATGCCCGGCACTCCGGCGCCCGAACCAATGTCCGCGAAGCGCGTTCCACGTGGAACATCGAGGCGGCCGAGGGGCTCAAGGCTAGCTATCACCAGCGTCTCCAGCGCCTCCATCGCGGTCGAACAACCCGTAAGATTGTGCCGCATATTCGCTTCGACCACAAGGCCCGCGTAGCGGACGAGGAGGCCCGCCGCGCCTTCAGGGAGCATCCTCCCGTTTATCTCCTCCCATTCGCGAAGGGCCTCGCGTTCCACGTGGAACATTCCGCCCCCTCCACCCGACGGCCCCGCACCCCGCGCACAAGCGGCGGCCCTGTCCTGCTTGCGTTCAGTCATCGCCGTTCCCCGCGCCTGCTCTGCGTGCGGCACGCGCCATCGACTCGATGCGCACCATCACGAGCGATATGTCCGACGGGTCCACTCCGGAGATTCTCGTCGCCTGCCCTATCGTCTCCGGTCGTATCCGCTTGAGCTTCTCGCGCGCCTCGTTCTTCAGTCCCGCAACCGCGGTATAATCGAACGACTCCGGAATACGGTGCGACTCCATGCGTTCCATTTTCCGTGTCCTTTCGCGGTCTCTTTCGATATACCCTTCGTATTTAATCTCCATCTCGGCGATGGCGGCCCTGTCCGCGTCGATCTCCTCTCCAAGCGCGTGGAGCACGTCCCAAATCCGGATTTCGGGACGCTTGAGAAGCTGTCCGGCGTTCATTTTCACCGGCACCGTCCCCTCTCCCTGTCGGGATCCGGCGAGCTTTTCCTTCAGCGCCCCTTCCACGACGACAAGCCTCGATGACAGGTCCCGCACCAGGTCGTCCGCTCTTCGGTACTTCAGCTCCATTCGCTCGTAACGCTCACGGCTTAGCAGGCCGTTTTCGAGGCCATACCCCATCAGGCGACGGTCCGCGTTGTCCTGTCTGAGAATTAGCCTGTGCTCCGCACGCGAGGTGAACATTCTGTACGGCTCGTCAGCACCCTTTGTTATAAGATCGTCAATCAGCACGCCGAGATAGGCCTCATAGCGCTTCAGGACGAACGGCTTCATTGCCCGTATCTTTCGCACTGCGTTTATCGCGGCGACGAGCCCCTGCCCGGCCGCCTCCTCGTAGCCCGACGTGCCGTTTATCTGTCCGGCGTGGTACAGCCCGGCGATGCGCCTGGTCTCAAGCGTGCTTTTCAGTTCTCCCGGCGGAACGAAGTCGTACTCCACCGCGTATGCCGGGCGCATCACCCGCACATTCTCCAGTCCCGGCAGCGTTCGGATCATCTCCAGCTGTACATCCTCCGGAAGAGAACTCGAGAAACCGTTTATATAGATTTCCTTCGTTGAGATTCCCTCGGGCTCGAGAAACAGCTGATGCCCGGGCTTGCCCGCGAAACGGACGACCTTGTCCTCAATCGAGGGGCAGTATCGTGGCCCTATGCCCCTGATGCGCCCTCCATAGAGCGGCGAGCGGTGCAGGTTCTCGCGGATGATTCGATGCGTCTCCCCGGTTGTACCGGTGATCCAGCACGGTACCTGTTTACGATCGATCGATTCGGTGTCGAACGAAAACGGTGACGGTACCTCGTCTGGGTACTGTATGATGCATTTTGAGAAATCGATTGAATCGGCGTTTACGCGCGGCGGCGTTCCCGTCTTGAGCCGGTGCACCGGGAAACCCAGTTCGCGCAGTGAATCCGAAAGCTCTTCTGATGAGAAGTCGGCTAGCCTTCCGCTTCTCTCATTGTATTCCCCGATATGAATGAGACCCTTCAGGAAAGTACCCGTGCAGATGATGACCGCCTTCGCATGGTGCTCCTGCCCCCGCACGGTCACAACACCGCGCACGCGGCCGTTCTCCGCCAGTATCCTCGCGGCGATGTCCTGTATCAGCGAGATGTTGGTCTCGGCCTCGATTACCGATTTCATCCTGAACTGGTACGCCTTTTTATCGGCCTGGGCCCTGGGAGCCCATACCGCGGGGCCCTTGCTCCTGTTGAGCATTTTGTAATGGATCCCGGTCTCGTCGATTGCCCTGGCCATCTCTCCGCCGAGCGCATCGATCTCCCGCACCAGATGCCCCTTGGCAAGCCCGCCGATCGCCGGGTTACAGCTCATCTGACAGATGGTATCCAGGTTGCCCGTAAGCAGCAGCGTCGAACATCCCATGCGTGCCGAGGCGAGCGCGGCTTCAGCGCCCGCGTGTCCCGCCCCCACAACTATTATGTCGAACGTACGTATCATCTTTCTCCACGTTTAACCGAACTGGAAGTTTGCCTCGTTTACCGGGCTCATCAACCTATACGGTCCAGTATTTTGTTTCTCTTGAGATTCCACCGTGACCGGCCTCATCGATTTTAGCGATTCGGCGTTCCTCGCGAACGAACATCAATTTCTTTTTCTAATGAGACATAATATTTTTCTTTGATTTTCCAGCGGGACGATTCACCATCGCCTTATTGCAACTAGTATACAACATTTTTACGATTGGAATAATTTTTTAGTATCGTTCGTCCTTAAACGGTCTTATATTACACTAGGCCGGATCACAACATTAAAAGAACGGGAGCGCACTATTTATATACAGCCCCCGGCACACGTACACCATTTGTTTTTCACGAGGGGACAGGCCGTGAATCCGTATTCATCCGAACTGCTCGATCGGCTTTTCGTCCGCCAGGGCGACATCACCCATGAGCGAGTCGACGCGATAGTAAACGCCGCCAACCCTTCATTACTCGGAGGAGGGGGCGTCGACGGGGCGATACATCGTGCCGCGGGGCCCGGGCTTCTCGAGGAATGCCGGCGCATCGGCGGCTGTCGCCATGGCGAGGCGAGAATCACCGGGGCCTACAGTCTTCCGGCGCGACACGTCATTCACACCCCCGGCCCCGTCTATAAAGACGGCGCATCGGGAGAGCGGGAGACTCTTCGCTCTTCCTACCGGAACTCGATGGACCTGGTGAAGCGGCACGGCCTGCGCTCCGTGGCCTTCCCCGCCATTTCGACGGGCGTGTATGGCTACCCTGCCACGGAGGCATGCGAGGTGGCCGTGCATGCAGTGCTGGATTTCATGGCGGAAGACGGCTATGCGGTTGATGTTTATTTTATTTTATTTGATACTATCAATTTTTCTATATACTCAAAATATTTAGAGGCACTACGGAAACAGGCTGGCGCCCCAGCTGACGGCGGGGAACGATAGGGCACGCCCCATGCTTGACGCGTATTTACCGGGATAGTTTAAGCAATAACTTTCACAAGGGATCATATATGGATTACTGCTCGTTGCTCAGGTCGTCTTCGAGGAAGTTCAACTCCATCGTCTGCCTGGGGCTCGATCCGGTGCTGGGGAATATACCCGTCGAAAAGGGAAGCCCGGGCGACCGCATCCTTTCTTTTTATGAAACGATGCTCAACACGATGGCGCGCAGAAACATCCTTCCTGCGGCCGTTAAACCCAATTACGCGTTTTACGCCCAGTACGGTCTTGACGGCATCGGAACCCTTGCCGCCGTCATCGACGCCTGCAGGGGGCTCGGCCTTCCCGTCATACTCGATGTCAAGCGCGGTGACATAGGCTCCACCGCCGAGGCGTACAGCCGCGAGGCCTATGATTTTTTTAATGCCGACGCGGTGACGCTGTCTCCCTACCTCGGCCTCGACTCGATCGAGCCGTTCTTTACGAACTACCCCGGCAAGGGAGCGTATATCCTCAACAAGACTTCAAATAAAAGCTCCGGGGAGCTTCAGGACGTCATCGTCGACGGAGAACCTCTCTACCTTCGCGTTTCGAAAAAAATCGTTGAGTGGCACCGTCCCGGAATGGGCGCGGTGGTAGGGGCCACCTACCCCGAAGAGCTCGTAGCCATCGGCGGGATATTTATTGATTCCGGGCTTGAGATTCCGCTTCTGATACCGGGTATTGGCTCTCAGGGTGGGAGCGTCGAGTCCGTCTGCTCCGCTCTCAGGCTCCATCCTGACGCTTCCATACACCGAATCAACTCTTCGAGCGCCATCAACTACGCGTACCGTCAGAGGCCCGACCTCCGATTCGATGACGCGGCGGCGGCCGCTCTTGCCGTCCTGAACGACGAAATCAACTCATTTCTTAACGTGTAGCGAGGCCTCGGTTGAAGGACCCAAGAGGTAACCAAAAAACGGTGCTGGTGGTCGCCCATCGGCATGAGGACATCGGACTTATCTGCGAGGTCCTGAACGATACCGATTACGACTGCATTACTGCGCACACAGGAATCGAAGCCCTCAGCGTCATCACCTACCAGCTGCCGCACATCATCATCTCCGAAATCGACCTTCCCGAACTTAACGGTTACGATCTCTGCCGCAAGATCCGCACGGGTATTAAAACGCGCCTCATCCCGTTCATATTCATCGCATCGTCGGACAAAGTGGACGACCGGATCACGGCCCTGCAGACCGGCGCCGACGCGTGCCTTGCCAAACCGTTCAACGCCGACGAACTGCGCGCCCTGGTGCGGTCCAAGGTTAACAGCTTCGACGAACTGTATCAACTGTCCATCACCGATGAGCTCACACGCCTTTTTAACCGGCGCGAGTTTCTGAAGCGCTTCGCCGGCGAGCTCGAGAATCCCCAAACCCAGTCGGTCGCTCTCTGCATCCTCGATCTCGATTTTTTTAAAAAAGTCAACGACACGTACGGCCACCAGACGGGGGACCTTGTACTCATGAAGCTGGCGGACATATTGAAGAATCGCGCGTCCGATAGCTTTTTCCCCGCGCGCTTCGGCGGGGAGGAATTCGTCATCCTCCTGCCCGGTACGAGCGCGGCGTCCGCAGTCTCGACGATCGACGGGCTCCGCGAAGAGCTTTCGGCGACACCGTTTCGGCAGGCCGGTTCGAACGAGGTGTTCCATATCTCATTCAGCGCCGGGATTGCCGAATACCCTTCCATGGCCTCCAACATCTCCGAGCTGCTCTCCCGGGCGGACCAGGCGCTCTACGCGGCCAAGAACGACGGAAGGGCGCGCACCTATATTTTCCGGCCCATTATGGCGCGCAACGACCGTTTCTGGGAATATCTCAAGACTCGCAAGGGTACCTTTTTCGAAGCTCCGTTCAACGAGCCGGTTTCCAAGCTCCCCTATCTTCCCCAGACACTTGAGCAGATCATCAACCTCGATTACGAGGTGCGCAGCATTGGCGTGCTCATCATCAAGCTCGAGCCTCTGTTCAATCTCAGGGAGCTTCGCGGACAGCGTAACATCGATTATGATATCGAGAACATCAAGTTCATCATCAACTGGGCATGCCAGTGCAATTTCCCATCGGATACCTACCTTGCCGTCACCAATTTCTTCAGCCACGAGGTCATTGCCCTCTTCCCCAGCATCGTCGATTTCTCCTACAATCCGGATAAGTTCAAGGCTCTCTGCAGCGATATCTCCATGGATTTTTTCATCTTCATCCTGAACTATTTTTTCGACATCTATTTCTCCGGCGACGTCATCTATTTTGAAAAGGGGAATCCGCGCGGCCTCCTGGAGGAAATCGAGCACATCCGGGACAGGGTATATCTGCTGGACAACAAGCGGGACTTTTTCGTCAACATCTTCAACGAGGTTCGCCAGGCCCTCTACGACACCACGTCCCTGAAGGGCGTGCTCGAAATAAGGAGTTTTTATAACTTTTTATCGATGAAGCCAACGTACAATTATTGCTCATCATGCAATTTCATTATAAAGTCCGACTTCACCGAGCTCCTCCTCAGGGAGAGCATCGCCGGGAGCGACGATTTCGAGAGATTCATGAAGCTCTTTTCCGAATCCTTCGCGGGTGATATTGACTGCCCGCTTGTCATCCCATGGGTCGCCGCGGTCGAGCTCGACGAGTACGCGCGGCTGCTGGGCATGGCGCTCCCCGACAGGGAGGTTGTGTTGATGATTAACGAGAGCGTTCTTGAGTCCATACCGCCCGAGCTGCTCGCCGGCGTAGCATCCGACCTGCCCGTGAACGTCTCCCTGGGTATCGACAACTGCTATATCGGAAACGACATTCTCAATATACTCTCGACGGTAGACGTTCGCCTGCTCTGTTTTTCCGAGAACATTATACGAAACATTCACCTTTTCCCCGAGCGTATCAAGATCATCAACGGCCTCAGGCTCTTTGCCGATGAGCTGGGAATCCCCGTACTCGCCCGCAATATCCTCCTCGAAGACGAGTTCCAGATTCTAAAAGATCTCAGGATCTTTCACGCCGCGGGACCGTTTATAACGAACATGCTGCAGGACAAGTAAAACCGGTACGTTATCGCAGATCTTTCACTGCAAAGCCGAACGGCCACTTCAGGAATTCGCAGCCTGCACGGCGATAGTATCGCGCGGCCTCCTCCTCGCTCTCGAATGCGATGTTCTCTATCCGGTCACCCCAGTGCTCCAGTATCTCGTCCCCGATCGCGTCGAGGGCGTCGCGCGCCACGAGTATGGCGGCCCCGGAGAGCTTTGCCACGGCGGCCGCTGCGCCCCCACCGTTCGCGTCGATCCTCAGTATCGGGTCGATTATACCATAGTGTCCGAGGGCCTCCCGGAACCTTCGCTCGTCGCGAAAGACCTGCTGGAACATGATCTGCGAGCCCTCCCTCCATTCGTCGAAAACGTGCATGCGCCGATGCGGATAATCTCCGTCCATGTGCTTCAGGAATTCGCCGATGCCCCGATCATCCTGCGGCTCTTCTGAAAAGAATATCACGTTGTAGAACTGGTATCGCATCGGAAGTCCATCGAAAAGGGAACGTAAGGCCGGCAGTGCTTTTATCCCGGTATCGCAATAAACGTAAAAATTGAATACCGTACTCTCGATGAAGTCAGCGTACCGGGCGCCGTCCCAGGCCTCCGCGACGCTCCCGTTGAAGCGAACGCCCCGGCAGAACATGCCCCCCTCCACTTCTGAGAAATCCGGGATCCTCATCGTCTGGTGCGAATAGCCCGTCATCCCCTCGATATCGCGTCTGATTGCCGTTATGTCGTCGAAATCGAATCCCCATCCATCGATTAGGTAATAGGGCGGCTCTCTCTGGAATACCGCCCCCTCCCGTATTCCTTCTCCACGAATGCGGGTGCCCGGCAGCATCATGAGCGGATAAAGCTCTATCGATTCCCCGAAGCCCTCGTCAACCAGGTTCTGTACGCCGTCCATAAAACGCACCGGGGTGTCGCCGGGAAGCCCCGGGATTATGCCGATCTTCAAATCGATGCCGGCGCGGGCAAGGCTTTTCATGCCTTCCATCGCGCGACGCACGTCTCCCTTCCGGCCTATGCGCTTCAGCGCAGCGGGCGTAAGCGTCTGGATGCCCACCTCCAGGCTGCGGAAGCCGGCAGCGTGGAGCAGGATCGCGGTCTCATCGTCAATTCCCTCCGTACGCATCTCCGTATGAAGGCGAACGCCATCGTTGCGTGCGGCGAGCGCTCTCAGTCTGGTGCGAAAATCCGGAGTACGGTTGAAGGTCGGTGAAAGGATATAGATCTCGTTAAGTTGCATTCGCCCTTTTCTGTCGAGCGCTTCGAGGAGCACGCCAAAGTCCCGCTCGCGAACACCGGGGCAGTTGCCCGAGTAAAAGCAGTATGAACAGCGGTACGGGCAACCCCTGGTCATCTCCATGAACACCGAGCAGTCGGCCATGGTGTCCAGTTCGCAGCCCGTAAACGGTTCCGGCGCCATACGTATATCCACCAGCTCCGTATCGGGCTGCCGGACCAGGCGGTTTCCGTTTACATCATTTGTATATTTTTCTATTCCGGCGGAGGAAATAAACCGGTCAAAAAACCACTCTCCCTCCCCGGAGACAAAATAATCCACTGCGCCACGGCATTCTGAAAGAGCCCACGAGCCTTCCTGTATTTCAGGGCCCCCCATTATCACGGTCAGTTCCGGAAGCATCGACCGGACGGTGCCGGCGATCTCGATGCTGCGCTCGACATTCCACAGGTAACACGAAAAGCACAGCACGTCAGGTGCCGTGTTTTCTATGTACCGGGTGATAACCCGGTCGGAGCAGAGGTTTGCGATGACGAAGGGCAGATGGTCGATCGCGACTCTGCCGGGGCGGTGCCTGCGCACGTATGCCGCCATGGCCGCCGGTGCATAAGGCACGTTCCCCTGTATATAATTGTGGCCGTGATCGATGAGCGGAAGTTGTGCAAACAGAATGTTCATGATCTTTTTCTTGCCCGAAGGCGCTCCTCGGCGTATCATATACCCACCTGAGAATTCCATACCGGAGTGATCAATGCGCTATACCATGCCCTCGCGTATCCTGGCAAACCTTCTTCTTCCGGGAATCGAGGCGCATATTGACAGCAGGATTGCCGCGCTTTCACCCCTGGTCATGATGGATCCGCACGACCCTTCCGCGGCCCCCGTTTTCACCATGATGATCTCTTCCGGGCGCCGCCGCCTGTCTATTATACTCTCCTCGGGCGGTCTTCCCGATAAAACCAGTAAAAAGATCGCCGACCGTGCTGCTCAGTTCGGGCAGGACGTCTCAATGCTATTATGCATCGCCTTCGGTATGCCGGTCACGGTGCGGGTGCTGAAGGCCGTCGCGGACCCATTGCCCGGAACATCCTTTATAATCGATCTTTCCATTGTTGACGGCGGTTTTCTCAGGCTGGTTATTCCGGTTGAATTCTTCCATCTGTTCCTGCCCGTGAAATTGAGCGGCGAGGATCCTCTGTCAATTGAAGAAGCAATCATCGCTTTTTTTATGGAGCCCCGTGCGTGTTTCCCCCGTCTCGGAACGCTCATCGACTGCCTGCCCCCGCTGGAGCTCGAGGCTCTTTTCCATGCGCTTCGTGTCCGTGGCCATCTTTCCGCCTACCAGGTCCTTCTGCTGCTAAGCGCCTTTCCCGAATACGCCGAGCGCATACGCACCGCACTGCCCCTTGCGCTGGTGCGTGAGGGCCTTGATATTGCCGCCGCGCGCAGTTTGAGAATAACGAGGCGCGACCTCGCAGGGGGCGTGTATTCGGTCGAGGAAGCGCTGCACCACCTCATCATGTCGGCCGACCCGCCGGTGTATTTTACGCCCTTCCGAGGAGTGCGTGCCCTCATCCTCGACCTGCGCCTCGGCCGATCCCTGCCCGACGGTGAGCTATGGTCGCTCTGCGAGAACGCCGCATCTGGCGGAACGTTGTACGAGGCCCTCGGTCTCTGCGGCGAGCGCACCGCCGGCATCGCCCTGGCGGGTGCTCCACCGTCGTGCTTTAAGGCGCTGCGATCGTGCGTTTCCGGACGCACCGCGGACGCCGTCGCATCGCTGGGCGGCGGCGCGGTTTTCGGCGCTACGGAACTGTCCGAGGCCCGGGAACGTTTCGCGGCGGCGGTGCGCAAGGCCGCGGTGCGCCGTCTTTCTTCAAAGCGGACGGACGTCGCGGTCCTGCTCTCAAGCCTGGCCGCACCCCGTGATTTTGATCTTTTGCTGGTGGACGCGGGGTGGTATCGTATCGCGACCGCGCTTAAAGGTGTCGGCGGCGAAGTGAGGAACCGGGTTCTTGCGGGTATTGCTCAGTCCGCGCGCTTTCTTATCGAGGACGTACTCAGCAGGACGATCAATCCCGACATCCTCCACGATGAACTCCAAGTGCGCGAGGCCGGGGACGAACTGGCCGATCGCATCCTCGCACTCTATGAGCGGGGAGTTATTCGGCTTTCGGGGCAGTACCGT
>JALOTJ010000092.1 GCA_025457965.1 Spirochaetota bacterium
GCGGTTCAGGGAGGAGAAGGGCTTCGAGCTGGTGGCGCTCGACAGGGGCGGCGCTTCGATAACGGGCTACCGCTTTCCCGCAGGCTTCGTATTGCTTGCGGGTGTCGAAGGGCCGGGGCTTCCCGACGGGCTCCGGGGGAGCGCCGTTTCCATCCCCATGGAGGGTGACGTGGAGTCGCTCAACGCGGCGGTCGCGGCGTCGATCGCGCTGTACGCGTGGCGGAGTTCGGTGGGCCCTTCCGGGTGACGATCGTAAATCCGGGCGACGATCAGGATCGTCGCCTTCTTCCGCCCTCATTTCAAAAGCTTCCGTAAATTCCGTATCCTGAAATCGTACGGGTTGAGGCGCGCGGCCGTTTCGACGGAGGCGCGCGATTCCTCTCGCCGCCCCAGCGCGAGGAGGCTCTCGGCGCGCTTTAGCCAGCCGCCGTAGTAGGCGGGTACGATCTCGATAACCGCGGCGAAGTCGCGCTCGGCCTCCTGGTAACGGCCGGACATGAAGCGGGCCTTCCCCATGCGCAGAAAGGGCCATGGATTTTGGGGATGCCGCCCCGCGGCGGCGCGGTAGCATTCCAGCGCGCGGTCGTAGCGTTCCTCGTCGAGATAATAATCTCCCTCCAGGATGTCGGTCACCCAGCAGTCTTCACCGACAACGCGCCGGTGTGCGCGGAAATCATTCTCGCGGTACCACGAGCGCTTCCGTATGGCGCCGAGCTCGTTGGCGAGCGTGTGCACCCAGCGGCCGACCTCCGCGTCGTCGCGCAGAAAGACGCCGTTTTCTTTGGTGCGGAACCAGAGCGAATCGTCGATCTCGCCGCGCACCTTCGCGGCTTCGTAGAGCGCGGTGCCGGGGTAGAGCGCGACGGGCGAAACGATGCCGTCGCCGGGGAGCGTGCGCCGGATGAGCTCGACGGTCTTTTTGATGTCGGCGGCGCGTTCTTTCTCCATGCCGGCCATCAGGTAAAACGAGAGATACGCGCCGGCGTTTCGCACGGCCGCCGACGCCCTCTCGATGTCGGCGACGGTCGTCTGCTTGTCGTACATCGCGAGGATGCGCTCCGAGCCCGACTCCACGCCGAGCTGGACGAGCTCGAGGCCCGCGCGCTTCATCTCGACGACCATCTCCTCGTCGAGCGTGTCCACGCGCGACTGGCAGTTCCACATGATGTAGAGCCTGCGTTCGCGAAGCAGGCGGCAGAATTTCAGCACGCGCTCGCGGCGCAGGGTGAAGTTGTCATCGCGTATCGAGAAGTAAATGATGCCGTATTTCGCGACGCAGTGTTCGACCTCCGCGACGATGCTTTCGGCGCTTCGAAACGCGGTGGTCCGGCCCCACAGCCGCGGCGAGCAGCAAAAGACGCACCGGTGCGGACAGCCGCGGCTGGTGATGACGTATTTGAACTGCTCGTTGGGGTCGATACCGCGCATCGTACCGCCGAAGCGGGCCGGAAACGGGAGCGCGTCGAGGTCGCTTATGCGCTTTCCCTGTATGATGCGCTCCGATGCCGGCGGCTTTTTCGCGTGTCGCGCGAGCAATTCCGCGAGCGCGAGCTCCCCCTCTCCGCGCACGATATAATCGATCGATTTCACACGGCGCAA
Source organism: Spirochaetota bacterium (assembly GCA_025457965.1). Classification (GTDB taxonomy): domain Bacteria; phylum Spirochaetota; class UBA4802; order UBA4802; family UBA5368; genus MVZN01. The sequence goes on from JALOTJ010000092.1 coordinate 1,600, forward strand.
AATCTCCTCGCCCAGAAACGAGGCGTGGGGCCCCCCGGCGATAACGACGGTTTTTGGAAGCCGCCTCTTTATCTCGGCGGCGAGCCGCAGCGAATCGGTCCGGTTGTGCGTGTAGACCGAAAGGCCGACGGCGTCCGGTTTCACGGACTGGATGTGGGCGGCCGCGGAGCGGACGCCCTCCTTCGAGTAATTGGCGAGTGTCACGTCGTGGCCCCGCGCCTCGAGTACGGCGGCGATGGAAAGGGCCCCGACCGGCATCATGGAGAGAAAGTAGTCGTTCCGGTCCCGGTAATCGCTGAGATATGCGACGAATGTTTTCATCACCTCCCCCCGTTAAAAAATTTCGGGAGTACGGCACATACTTCTTGATTAAATTATGGCGTTTTTCCTACAATCCTTCTAAAATATATCGGACTTTCTGCGTGTGCCGGGGATATCGGCCCTCTTCCCCGGTTGAGCACTAGCGCCGTCGTTCGATATCCGCTTTTTCGCGGGCAAGGCCACCGTTACCCGTTTTCGGCGCGGTGCGTAGAGCAAACCGGCGCGCGCCATCAAGGCGGCATCGCGGTTTCGATATCAGGGGAAGAGTACGGCACGAAAATGAGTATACGCACGGCCCGTTTTGCGCGGGGGATTACGGCCCTTTGTGGGCTCCTCGTCCTGCTCGCCCTTCCCGCGCCCGGGCGCGCCGCGGGCCCTCCCGCCGGCACGCTCCCCACGGAGGAGCTTAAACGGGACCTGGCGGTAATCAAAAAGGACGATTTCCTCATTTTCCCCCATGTGAATTACAAGCCCGAAACGCAGATCGCCGGGGGGCTCGCCTTTCTCAGTTATTTTCGAATCGGTTCGGATTTTCCGCTCCACATACGGCCGTCGACGCTGGCGACGACCCTTACGTACACCCAGAAGAAACAGTTCATCTGGCAGCTCTTCCCCGAGTTCTACCTGGACGACGAAAAATACCACCTGGTGGGCGAGCTCGAGTACTATTACTATCCCAACTATTTTTACGGCATAGGTAACGACACCCCCGAGGACGACCGCGAGCAATACACCTCCTCGACCATACGCTTTCACTCGGACCTGCAGCGCGAGATCGCGCACCGGCTGTACATGGGATTCGTGTATCACTACGAGAAAACGAGGGTCGATGAAAGCGAACCGGGCGGTGTCCTTGAGTCCGAAGGGGTGCCGGGGGGCTCCTCCAGCCTCGCCTCGGGGATCGGGCTTTCGCTTAACCTCGATACGCGCGACAACGCCTTTTATCCATCGAACGGCGGGCTGTACCAGTTCAGCGCGGTGTCCTTCGATCAATTGTTCTCGAGCCGGTACCAGTTCATACGGCACACGCTCGACCTCAGGAAATACGTACCGCTGTGGCGATCGCACGTCCTGGCGCTCCAGGCGTATTCCAACGTCATCTACGGCGAGGCGCCGTTCGAGATGCTCTCGCTTATGGGGGGAAAGAAGCTGATGCGCGGGCTTTTCGAGGGGCGCTACCGCGACAACGCCATGGCGGTGGCGCAGGGCGAGTACCGGTTTCCGCTGTGGTGGCGTTTCGGGGCGGTGGCCTTCGCCGGCGTCGGCGATGTCGCGCGGCGTGTCCAGGACTTCGAGCCGGAGGAGTTCAAGTTCACCTACGGCGGCGGTCTGCGCTTCAGCATCAATCCCCAGGAAAAGATCAACGCGCGGCTCGACGTGGGCCGAAGCCGTGACCTCACCGGCTTCTACTTCACGATCGGCGAGGCATACTGAGGCTGTTGGGCGCCGATCGAAGCCTCCAGGCGATGGTCATGATCATCGCCTGATCCTGACGCCGGATCCGATCATTTGGGCGTGATGAGCTCCTCGCCCGAGTTCCAGTTGGCCGGGCAGAAGCCCCCGTCGCTCGAGCGCACCGCAATCGCCGCCTCGAGCTTGCGCAAGAGCTCGCCCGCGCTGCGTCCGATGCTGTCGTCGTGGAGCTCGGCCGCGATTATCGCGCCGTCGGGATCGACCACGAAGCTTGCGCGCAGTGCCGTGCCCTTCTCATCGACGTAAACGCCCATGGCCCGTGAGAGCTTTCCCGCGCGGTCCGAGAGCATGGGGAAACGGATTGTGCCGATCCCCTCGTGGTGCTCGGCCCACGCGCGATGAACGAGCGCCGAATCGGTGCTTATGGCCAGCACCTCGGCCCCCGCCTTTTTAAACCGGTCATAATACTCGGACATCTCGGTGAGCTCGGTCGGGCAGACAAAGGAGAAATCCGCGGGATAAAAAAAGAGGATGAGCCATTTGCCCCGGTATGAGGCCAGTTTTACCGTGGTGAGGCCGCCTTTATGAAACGCGTCGAGGTACATGAGCGGGAGCTTCGTTCCGATGATCGGTGCCGGGGCGTTTTTTGCCGGCTCCGGGGCCTTTTCGGGCGCATCCCCGCAGCCTGCGCCGAACGCGATGATCGTCGAAATAGCTATCAGAAATGCCTTCTTTTTCATGGTGTTCCTCGCTGCCAGTGAGATGGTGTTAGCGTTACAGATTAAGAATAATGATTCTCCGTAAGGAATTTGCAAGGATTATTCGGGATGGTTCAAATCCCCCCGCCTCCGGTGCGCCCCCTTTGGTAAAGGGGGCTCCAGCGATGCGTACTTTCGGCAGAGGATTATCCTGGCTAACCTGTTTAACGGCGGCAGAGGATTATCCTGGCTAACCTGTTTAACGGCAACCGGTTCTTTTACTCGGGCTCTCCTTTATCAAAGGAGAGCTGCCGGAGGCTGAGAGGATTCGATTAGCTTCCGGATCACATTGCAGACCATCGTAAATTCATTAAGCACATCCAGGTTCGAAAACCGTACAACCCGAAGACCATATCCCTCGAGAACTCTTGTTCGGAGCTCGTCATACTCCCTGCTCACAGCGGTAGTATGAATCCCCCCGTCGATTTCAATAACTAGTTTGTGATTCGGGCAGTAAAAATCGACGATATAGTTCTCAAGGGGTTTCTGGCGCAACACCGTGCAGTCGAGATTCTTTAGAAACCCGTGCCAGATTCTTTTCTCGGCATCGGTCATATTTTTACGCAATTCACGCGCACGTTCCTTGAGTTTTGGATTATAGGGGATATGGAATCCCGTGGTTATAAGGCCGTTTTTCTTCATGATGCCGTTTGAATCCCCCCGCCTCCGGGCCGGCTGACGGCGCGACCTCGTGTCGCAACGCCGGCATTAGCACATCCTGTGCGTCACGCACCCCTTCGATGAAGGGGGCTCCAGTTATGCGCACTTTCAGCAGAAGATTAATGCCTTTATTCTTTCTGATGGCAACACGTTTTTTCAATACGGCTCTCCTTTATCAAAGGAGAGCTGCCGGAGGCTGAGAGGATTTAAAAAGGTCGCGCCACAAGCAGACCGGTATTCTGAATACGGCTCCCCTTTACCAAAGGGGAGCTGCCAGCGGCTGAGGGGATTCTAAAAGCGCGACTTTATGCAACAAAGTCACGGAACAACCGACAGGCATCATGATTCATTGTACGGGAAGGAGGCCGAACACGGGCAAATCCCCCCGCCGGCTTTAAAATCCTCATTTAGAATGCAGTTTTTTCCGATAATAGAGTAAGCCGAAGACAGGACGCGGCCGAAGGCGTTATAATTCCATGGAGGGATCGATGGAGAACCCCATTGCGCGTATAGAAAAGGTGTTGCGGGACGAGATCGACGTATATTCCGGCCTCCTCGCTCTTGAGGAACAGAAGAGCGGCGCCATAATCGATAAGGACGGCAGGCTTATGGAATCGATCTCGCGCGAGCAGGAGGCGCTGCTCTCGCGCGTGGAAAGGCTGGAGGAGGCGCGTGTCCGACTGATTCTCGAGATGACGGGAAACCTGCCTTCGGATGATGCAGCGTCCGTGCCGACGCTAACCGATATCGCCCGCCGCGTCGACGACTCATCGGCGGGACGCATCGTTTCGATCGGGATGGAACTCAAGAGGCTGCTTTCCCGGCTCGATTCGCTCCACACGACAAACAGACGTCTGATCGAGGACAACCTCGAATTTTACGATATACTGCTTTCCGGCCTCAGGAGCACGGCGTCGATTTCGACCGGTTACTGCGTGAACGGCGTCGAGAAGTCCCGGGTGTCGGGATCGATGATTTTCAACAAAACGGTTTAAAGGGGTGCCGTCATGAATTCCACCTTTATGGGGATAGAAATAGGGAAACGGGGCCTGCACTCGCACCAGCAGGCGCTGCACGTCACCGGACACAACATCTCGAACGCCGAGAACAAGGAGTACTCGCGTCAGCGCGTGGTGATCACCTCGGCCGACCCGCTGTACGTACCGGCGCTCAACCGCTCCAATTCGCCGGGCAATATCGGCCAGGGCTCGGTGGTGCAGACCGTCGAGCGCATCCGCGACAGCTTCATCGACGACCGCATCGTCTCCGAAAAGGACGTAATGGGATACTGGAATACGAAAAACGATTTTATCCACCAGGTCGAAATGGTATATAACGAACCCTCCGACCAGTCGCTCCGCAGCCGCCTCGACCAGATGTGGAGGGCGTGGGAAGAGCTCTCCAAATACCCGGAGGAGCGCGCCGCGCGCGAGGTCGTGAAGGAGAAGTCCGTAAGCCTCGCGAACGAGGTGAACCACGTCTATCGCCAGCTGGACGACCTGCAGAAAAACGCCAACCGCCAGGTGTTTCACCGGGTGGAGCAGGTGAACATGTTCGCGCGCGACATCCGCGACCTCAACGAGCGCATTTTAAAGGCCGAGGCTCTGGGCGACAACCCTAACGACCTCAAAGACCGCCGCGACGCGCTGATCGAGAAGCTTTCCACGCTCGTAAACATCAGCGTCGGACGAAGCGACCGCGACGAGACGATCGTGTACATAGGCGGGGAAAACCTGGTGCAGGGCGAGGTGCTGCGGCCGCTCGAGGCGGTGATGGACCCCGACAACCACGGATACTATAAAGTGGTGTGGCGCGACACCGGCACCGACGTGGAGATAAAGGGCGGAGAGATCGCCGGTCTCCTCGAGGCGCGCGACAAGATCATGCGCGAGAACATCAACGACGTCAACGCCTTCGCGATCAACCTGGTCGACCTCACCAACGAGATCCACCGCGACGGTTTCGGCCGCCGGGGCGACACCAACGTCGATTTCTTCCGCCACATAATGATAAGCGACAACGTGGAGGGCAACCACGACCTGAACAACGACGGCATCGCCGACGTCACCGCCATATTCAAGGTGGCCGGCTCGAATAAAATCGACGCCTCGGCGGCGATCGGAATCGCCGGAACGCTCACCTTCGTCACCCACCGCGAGGGCGAGACCGAGGTGCAGATAGACTACTCCCGCAACGACTCGACCAACAGCGTCATCAAGAAGATCAACGACGCGCGCCTCGGCGTAGTGGCGTACATCGACCACAACGGGCACCTCGCCCTCAAGGCGACCGTGGCCGGCGACACGGACAAAAAGAATTTCATGCTGCGCCACCTCGAGGACTCCGGGCAGTTCCTGGTCGGCTTTTCGGGCGTATTGAAGCAGTCGGGCGCGCAGGGGGCCTTCGATTACCGGAGGATCAACGATATCGTAAAACTGCTGCCGGACCGCGAACACATCACGATAACGCCGCAGTACAACCCGGCGGCCCACATGGCCGTGTCCGACGCGGTGTTGGCCGATGTCGACAAGATCGCCGCCGCGAAGGGGCGCGACCTGGGCGGCACGGGCGATTTCAACACCACCAACGGCATAGGCGACGGCACGAACGCGCTGCGCCTTGCGGCCCTGCGGCACAAGAACGCGATGGTGGATAAAAACGCCACCTTCAACGATTTCTATATCTCGCTCATCTCGCGGATCGGTTCGCAGGGCGAGGAGGCCGGCGACCGCATCAAGAACCAGGAGACGCTGTTGAAGAACCTGGCCAACCTGCGCGAGTCGGTATCGGGCATCAACCTGGACGAGGAAATGGCCAACATGATCGCCTTCCAGCACGGCTACAACGCCTCCGCACGGGTGATCAACACGATGGACCAGATGCTGCAAACCATACTGCGGCTGGGGGTATAAACCATGCAACGCGTAACCAACCAGATGATCAACAACACGATGATCCATAACCTGAACCGCCACCAGGCGGAGATGGACAAGACGCAAAACATGCTGGGCACCGGCAAGAACGTGCGCTTCCCGCGCGACAACCCGATCGCCACGACGAGCCAGATGATTTACCAGAGCAGGCTCACCGAGGTCGATCAGTACATCCAGAACCTGGGCGAGGCGAAGTCGCGCCTGGACGAGGTGGACACCGCGCTCCAGTCGGCAACGCGCATCTTCCAGCGCCTGCGGGTGCTCACGGTGCAGGGGGCCAACGGCATCTATTCCAATTTCGAGCGCAAGGAGGCCGTGGCCACCGAGATCAACGAGATGCTCGAGGAGCTCGTCGCCATCTCCAATACCAGGAGTGCCACCGGCAGGCCCATCTTCGGCGGTTTCCAGACCGGGACGGAGGAAATCCCGACGCCCTTCGTGGCGATCTACCAGACGCTCACCGCCGGCAACCAGGGCGATGCGATGACCGGCACGGAGTACCGCGGCAATATCGGCAGGATGCTGCGCGAGGTGGCCAAGGGCGAGTACCTCGACGTCAACGTTCCCGGCAACGAGGTATTCTGGGCCACAAACCAGATCCTCACCTCGAATAAGGACGCGACCAATTACGCCTCGGAAACCAACCAGCTTGTCAGGATCGACGGGCGCGAGCTTTCGATCAGCGCCGGCGACAACCTCGACGTGATCATCGACAAGATCAACAACGCCGGCCTCTCGGTCCGCGCGATCAAGGGCGGCCGTAACAACCTGATCATGGAGAGCACGACGCCCCACCAGATATGGCTGGAGGACGTGGGCGGCGGTCGCGTGCTCAAAGACCTCGGACTGCTGAACACGGATTACCCGCACCCGCCGAACAACCTGGACCCGACGGTCACCGTCAACGGAATGTCGATTTTCGAGATGGTGATCCAGTTGCGCGACGACCTTGTGCGCGGCGACCAGGAGCTGGTGGGAGGGCGCGACCTGGGGCTTCTCGACATGGCGCTGGATAACATTCTGCGGCACACGTCGTCGGTGGGCGCCAAGCAGAACCGCGTGGACGAGCTCGCGAAGCGCTCGGAATACGACAAGACCAACGTGCTGGCCATGCTTTCCAAGACCGAGGGGATCGACATTCCCGAGACCGTCATGAATTTCAAGTGGCTGGAATCGGTACACCAGTACGCGCTGGCGGTCGGTGCGAAGACCATCCGGCCCACGCTCATGGACTTTCTGCGATAGGGGCCATCGACGTTTAATCCGGAGATTGCCACGCCCCGATAAGACCGGATCTGGCGATGACAGAGAATCTGCCGAACGGATATCATTATTTGAGTGCGTAGCCGGAGAGCGCATCCCCCCCGCGGGCGGGGGGAAAGTGCGAAATCCCCGTGATTGGCGAAAACCCATTATTTTGTTGCGGTATTCGGGGCATCGGCGTATACTGATCTTCCAAGGAGCGGCGCAGTGCTGGTAAAAATCACGACTAAACCATTCGGCGAGACAGAGGTTGACGAAAAGCAGATCATCGATTTCGATGACGGCGTCCTCGGTTTCGATTACATTAAAAAGTTCGCCATCCTCGATTCCAGGGACAATTCCCCCTTCAAATGGATGCAGGCGCTGGGCAATCCCGAGCTCGCCTTCATCATCATTCGCCCGGGCGATTTCATGTCCGACTACCGGCTCGTCGTGTCCCCGTCCGACCTGGAGGGCGTGGGTGCGGAAAGCCTCGACGGCGTGCTCGTCTTCGCCATCGTTACGATCCCCGCCGATCCAGCGGCGATGACGGCGAATCTGCAGGGGCCCATCATCATCAATCCAAAAAACAGAAAGGGGAGGCAGGCCATAAGCCTCTGCGACGGCCACGGGGTGCGCCACGGGATACTCGATGAAATGAAGAAGACCGCGGCACGGAAGGGATAGTCATGCTGGTACTGGCGAGAAGGCTCAACGAGAGCATCATCATCGGAGACGATATCGAGGTCGTGGTCATCGACATCAAGGGCGACCAGGTGAAGCTCGGCATCCGCGCGCCCAAGCGGATCAGCGTCCACCGCAAGGAGATCTACGACGAGATCCAGCAGGAGAACATCGCCGCGATGAGCTCGAACCTGCAGCCCGAGGCCCTTAAAAACCTTTCCGAGTATCTCTCCGGCGGAGCGGATGACGAAGCCGGAAATACACCCGAAGTCGATCCGAAAAAAAAGGGCAAAATCTGAAGCACCCATGCCGGCAATTTTCTCGATCGATTACTTCGTCCATCTGCTCTTCGCGTTTGCGGTCGTCCTGTTATTAAGGGAGTTTTTCTCGTTCAGGCGCCTGCTTCCCGCAAAATACCTGCTCACGCCGCTGGTCACCTTCTGTGTCATCCTCTTCGCGCTCCTGGCGATCCATTCGTCGGGCCTGACGCGTTATTCGACCTTCATCCTCATAGGGCTCGTGCTCTCGCTCGTTGCCGATACGCTCCTCATGATCGAGGAGATCAGCCTCTTCAGGCACGGGCTCCTTTTCTTCCTCGCGGCGCACTGTTTCTACCTTGGGGCCTTTACGATCGGCTATTCCTTCAGCCCGTGGCAGGTCGCCGCCGCGCTCGTCCTGTCGGCGGGGGTTCTGCTTTTCTACCGTATAATTTACCGCAAATCGGGCGCCCATCATGTTTCGGTGCTGTTGTACATGGCGGTCCTCTCGGCCATGCTCTTCTTCGCGATAGCGCACGTGGGCGATTCGGGGAGCACGCGTCCGGTGCTTCTGCCGGCGGGGGCGGCGCTGTTCGTGGTCTCGGACGTGGTGTTGGCTGTCAATACCTTCATAAAGAAGATCCCGCACAGTACGGTACTCACCTGGTCGCTGTACGCCCCGGCCCAGCTCTTTTTCGCGCTGTCGTGTTTTTATTGATTGAATCCCCCCGCTATTAAACTTGACTCATTCCGGTACGCGAGTATACCATTACCTCCATCCTGCCAGGAGGTTTTATCCATGGGAACGCGTTCGCGACGTAATAACCTGTATACGTTCATGGTCTGCGCATTGCTGGCCGTGCCCTTCGGCCACGCGGCGGCCTATACCGACGCCGATTTACAGCGGGCGATCTCGGAAAACGGAAAGGAAGCCCGTCTGGCCGAATTCAAGGACAATGAGACGACGCTTAAGCTCAAACTCGAGGTGCTCGACCTCATCAATGAAAACCGCGCCCGGCACGGGCTGTCGTCGCTCAGGCTCGACATACTTGCCTCGAGGGTGGCGAGCAAGGCCGCGTCCGAGGCCTCGAGGGGGGATTACTACGGGCACTGGAACCTGCGCGGCGAAAAGCCGTATCACCGCTACGCCTTTGCCGGCGGCGTTGACCACGTGATGGAAAACGCGTCCATGATACAGGGAGGCGGTCCCATGACGAAGGACTACCGGCAGGTGCTGTCGTTCATCAAGCAGACGCACATGATGATGTACAACGAGACCCCGCCGAACGACGGGCACCGGAAGAACATTCTTCTGCCCTCCCATACGCACGTCGGGCTGGGATTTTCCATGATCGAAAACCGCTTCCGCTATTACGAGCTTTTCGTCGATCGCTACCTGGTTTTCGACGCGGTTCCGGCCGCGGTGAAGGCGGGCGAAAAGGTGACGATATCGGGCTCCGTCGCGACGCCGGGATACGGCGTATTTTTCGCGACGGTGTATTACGAGCCCTTCCCGGAGCCTATGACCGCGTCACAGCTTCGCGGCATGGGCGGATATCCGGACTTTACCAATGCCAGGGTGGCGAACCTGCCGTACTGGCAGATCGAATACGATGACGCCAGCCGGAAGTTTTCATTCGATTTTCCGACGATGCGCCCGGGCCTCTATTACGTGCATATTTATATTAAAAAAGGACATACCGGCAAGGAACCGCCATCCTCGGTTTCGACGGCCGGGCTTTCCCCGGTTTCCGGTATCGTAATAAAAGCCGATTGACGCTGAATGAAATACTATTGTCGACCGGTAACCTGATGTATATATTATACATGCTGCAAATCCGCGTAAAACCGGCGTTATTTGCCGGTGAAGTGACGGCTTTTGTGTATCAGCTCATCCGGAAGGAGAAATTCCATGTGGGATTACACCGATAAAGTAAAGGACCTGTATAAACATCCCAAAAACGTCGGTACCATCGATAATGCCGACGCGGTGGGCGAGGTGGGGAGCATCGTGTGCGGCGACGCGCTTACGCTCTATCTTAAAATAGAGGACAACATCATAAAAGACGCGAAGTTTCAAACCTTCGGCTGCGGGAGCGCGATCGCCTCGTCGTCCGCGCTTACGGAGATGATAACCGGCAAGACCGTCGATGAGGCCGAGAAGATCACCAACCGCGACATCGTTGATTACCTGGGGGGCCTCCCCGAGCAGAAGATGCACTGCTCGGTGATGGGACGCGAGGCGCTCGAGAAGGCGCTGGCCAACTGGAGGGGCGAGGAGGTCGCCTCGCACGAGGAAACCGAGGGTGAGGTGATCTGCCAGTGCTTCGGCGTCACCGACCCGCTCATCCGCAAGGTGATCCGCGAGAACGGCCTCAAGACGGTCGAGGACGTCACCAACTACACCAAGGCCGGCGGCGCGTGCGGCTCGTGCATTCACAAGATAGAGGATATCCTTACCGAGGAGCTTAAAAGACAGCCCGTGGCCGCGGGCCCCGAAGCGAAGAAGGGGAGGCTCCCTCTCTCGAATATAAAGCGCATGCAGCTCGTCGAGGAAACGATCAGCGACGTGGTGCGGCCGATCCTCCAGAAGGACGGCGGAAACATCGAGCTTGTCGATATCGACGGCAGGAAGGTCATGGTGGCGCTTCGCGGGGCGTGCGCCAACTGCCTGGTGTCCGACGTCACGTTGAAGAACCTGGTGCAGGAAAAGCTGCGCGAGTTCGTCGAGGACGACATTGAAGTTATCGAGGTGCGGTAGGAGGCCATGGAGATGAATAGAACGGTGTATCTCGACAACAACGCGACCACGATGGTGGACCCGGAGGTCCTCGACGCGATGCTTCCGTTTCTGAAGGAGCAATACGGCAACCCTTCCAGCATGCACGATTTTGGCGGCGATGTGGCGCGCGACGTGGAACTCGCGCGGAAGCAGGTGGCGGACCTTCTGGGAGCAGACAACGATTACGAGATCGTCTTTACCGGCGGCGGCACCGAGTCCGACAATTTCGCCATCCTGGGAACGCTCGCCTACTTCCGGGACCGGCGCCACATCATAAGCTCCAAGGTCGAACACCCCGCGGTCCTGAACCTCTACCGCAGGCTCGAACGCGAGGGATATCGCGCGAGCTACGTTCCGGTCGATCGCGACGGCAACCTCGATATGGAATTTTTAAAGAAGTCGATGGATGACGATACGGCGATTGTCTCGATTATGCACGCGAACAACGAGACGGGCGTCATCTTCCCCGTGGAGGAAATCGGCGCGCTCTGCCGCGAGCGGAGTATTCCCTTTCACATCGACGGGGTGCAGGCCGCGGGGAAAATTCCGATCGACGTCAAGAAAATCCAGTGCGACCTTTATTCGATTTCGGGGCATAAATTCCACGCGCCCAAGGGGATGGGGGTGCTGTATATCCGGCGCGGTACCCGCATACGGCCGCTCATGTACGGCGGGCACCAGGAGCGCGGCCGTCGCCCCGGTACCGAAAACGTTCCCGGAATCGTCGCCACAGGGAAGGCCGCGGAGCTTGCGCTTAAAAATCTGCCCGCGGAAGAAAGGGTGCGCGCGCTTCGCGACAGGCTTGAAAGCGGTATCCTCGCCCGCTTCTCGAACGTGCAGCTTAACGGCTCGAAGGACGCCCGCGTGCCCAATACCACGAACGTCGGGTTCGAGTACATCGAGGGGGAGGCGATCCTCCTGTACCTCAACGAGAAGGGGATCGCGGCGTCGTCGGGATCGGCGTGCTCCTCCGGCTCGCTCGAGCCCTCGCACGTGCTGCGCGCAATGGGGGTCCCCTTTACGGCGGCGCACGGCTCCATACGTTTTTCGCTCAGCCGCTTCACGACCGAGCAGGAGATCGATTATACGATTTCGGTGCTTCCGGAGATCATCGACCGGCTTCTCGAAATTTCGCCGTTCTGGGACAGCGCGACGAAGCAGTGCCGGCCGGTGAATATTCAGAGCTAGACCGCTCCGAAGGGCCTGTTCTAATTGGGCTCGCTCGAGTGCGCCGGCGAATCGTACAGCCTCAATGCGGGATTATTCCCCAGGAAATACTGCATCGACCAGACGTCGGGGAAGAGGATGACGGGCCTCCCCCGGTCATCGGTGCCCTGTGCGCAGCCGTGGGGAAGCGATATGTCCGGATTGTCCGTCGCCTGCTCATCCCCCAGCCATCTCGTAACGCCCCAGGGTTTCATCTCGAGGCTCGATTCGACACCGTATTCGTCGCGGAGCCTGTACTGCAACACCTCGAACTGAAGCGGACCCACCGCCCCCAGCAGCGGCAGGTTGCCGGGGTGATTCTTCAGGAAAAAGGATTGAACGATGTCCTCGGCCAGCAGGTGGTCGAGCCCCTTTCGAAACGATTTATAGCCGGATGATGAGACGTTCTGAATGTACGCGAAACACTCGGGCGCGAACCGGGGGATCTCGTTGTAGCGCAGACCGGGATCCGAGCTGAGCGTGTCGCCTATGCGGAAATCCGCGTTGGTGACGTATCCGATAATGTCGCCGGCGAAGGCCTCGTTGGCGGTCTCGCGTTCCCGCCCGAACATGTTATGGGAATTCGAGATCCGCACCTCCTTGCCGCTGCGCGTGTTGAAAACGGTCATATCACGAAAGAATCTTCCGGAACATACCCTGGCGAAAACCATCCTGTCCCTGTGCTGGGGATTCATGTTCGTCTGTATCTTGAATACGAACGCGGAGAAGGGAGGGCCCTCGAGCGGTATGGTGACATCCCCCGCTTTCCGGGGAAGGGGCTCTTTCGAATATTCCAGAAACCCCTTCAGCAGATGCTCGACGCCGAAATTATTGGAGGCGCTGCCGAAAAATACGGGCGTTGTCCTTCCCCCGTGCACCTCGGTCAGGTCGAAACCGCCGTGGGCCACGTCGAGCATTTCGATCTCTTCCATGATCTGCCCGTACGACGGTTCGGGGAGGAGGTCTTTAACGAGCGGGTCCGAGAGGTCGTGTACGGAAACGGGCGCCTTATACGCGCCGCCGGGGACCTTTTCGTACAGGTGGACCTCCCTGCCGATTCGGTCATATACGCCCTTGAAGAAAACGCCGCTCTCCAGCGGCCAGCTTACCGGGCAGGCATGCATGCCGAGCACCTTTTCAATCTGGTCGAGCAGGTCGAGCGGAGGCATGGCGGGACGGTCCAGCTTGTTTATAAAGGTGAAGATGGGAATGCCGCGCTTTTTGCAGATCTCGAACAGTTTGATCGTCTGGCTCTCGATGCCCTTGCCCGCGTCGATCACCATAATCACGGCGTCGACCGCCGTAAGCACCCGGTAGGTGTCCTCGGAAAAATCCTTGTGTCCCGGGGTGTCCAGCAGGTTAAGCCTGAACCCCCTGTATTCGAACTGTAAAACGGTGGAGGATATCGAGATCCCCCGTTTCTTCTCCAGCTCCATCCAGTCGGAGGATGTTTCACGCTGCTTTTTCTTCGCGGTCACCGAGCCGGCCAGCTCGATTGCGCCCCCGTAGAGCAGCAGCTTCTCGGTAAGCGTAGTTTTGCCCGCGTCCGGGTGGGAGATGATGGCGAGTGTACGCCTCGATCCGATTTCGTTCTTAATATCGCCGTTCATTTTTCATGTATCCTTGCGTGATATCTTTATCAGAGCGGTTTATTGTCAAGAAAAGTTTTAATATCGTTCGAACGGGAGGCATCGTGATCGCGATCCGGCGATCGCCGGCGGTCACGACGAAAAAAATAATTAAACATTGACAATTTTTTACACCTGTGGATAATGGGACGCTATAAAAGGTAATGGCCCGCTTGAAATACTCCTCTTCTTCTTTCCTATGAATGATTTCAGGTAAGCAAAAAAAGGATTTTTTCGGGGCCGGCACTGCGGGGTTTCCCATGCAGATTATTACAACAGGAGTTTGTCAGTATGGCAGAAGGCGTAGTAAAATGGTTTAATGACCAGAAGGGCTTCGGATTCATTACGAGCAACACCGGCGGCGACGTGTTCGTCCACCACTCAAGCATCATCGGCGACGGCTTTAAGAGCCTTTCAGAAGGCGAAAAAGTGCAGTTCGAAATCGAAAAAGGCCCGAAGGG
>JALOTJ010000162.1 GCA_025457965.1 Spirochaetota bacterium
CATACCCTTCGATATCGCGACATGGATCGCCCACTTCGACCTGCACCCATGGCTCATCATGCTGATGGTCATCGCCGTGTATATCGCCGGCGGCTGCTTTATCGACTCGCTCGCGCTTATAATGCTCACCATACCGATTTTCTACCCGGTCATCACGCACCTCGGCTACGACCCCATATGGTTCGGCGTCATCATAGTTCTTATCACGCAGATCGGCGTCATCACGCCGCCGGTGGGCATAAACGTGTATGTGGTCAGCGGCGTGGCGCGCGACGTGCCGCTGGAGGTGATATTCCGCGGGGTGATACCGATGCTGATCGCGCTCATCGTGCTCACGCTCATCCTGATACCGTTCCCGCAGATCGTGCTCTTTCTGCCGTCGCTTTTCCGATAAGCGGTACGCGCGTGATTGTGCGCCTCTATGGAGAAATGTCAAATTTGTCGGACGGCCCCATTGCGGAGGCCGTATTTCAGTACTTCATATAATGAAAGGGCTCGATGGCGTTAAGCGCGTCGGCGTCGAGCGTCTTGTAGCCTTTCGCGGAAAGTATTTTCTGTGTCTTTTCGCGGTCGTCGACCTCCACCACGAAAACGGCGTTTTTATGGGTTTCGAGCACGAAGCCGTAGGCGTTCTCCACGTTGATCTTTTCCGCGGCGAGTACCTGCACCAGGCCGTCCAGCCCCCCGGGATGATCGTCGATCAGGACGGCAACCACCTCCTTCAAGGCGACCGAAAGCCCCTCTTTCGTGAGCGCCTTGTGCGCTCTTTTGGGCTCGTCCACGATCATGTTGAAAAAGCCGTGGTCGCCGAACGAGGAGATGCTGATTGCCCGCAGGTTTATTTTTTCCTTCGCGAGGATTGATGTTACCCGGGCCAGCATGCCGGGTTTGTTTTCTGCGGGGATGGTGAGCTGATGTGCGAGCATATGGTTCTCCTCGATACAGGGTCGCCGCCCCTTTTCCTTTTCGCGGGGGTGCGCGTCTGGCCGAAAGTATACCGTCCGCCGTCGTGCAGTCAATTCTTTTTCAACTGACCATTCTCCCGGCGCTTGCGAATCGTGGAATTAAAGGCCGTACCGTTATTTTTTTTCTTGAAATTGCGCTGAAGACATGTTTATCATAGATTGTCTCTAATATGCTTTCTTCGCGCGCATTTCAGAAGGCTGGATCGAAAACCGTTGATACGCTGTTTTCGAACATCGGGCCGCCGGCTCGGCTTCTTCGCGGAACGGTGTGATTTTTGTTCAGCTGATACGCTGTTTTCGAACATCGGGCCGCCGGCTCGGCTTCTTCGCGGAACGGTGTGATTTTTGTTCAGCGCACTTTATTGACGGTAAAAATCCTCAATCAACATAGTAAAAGGGAGGGACGTATGGCAGAAAGCGGGTTTGATTTCAAAAAGTTCATCGACGACTCAAAAGCGGTGCTCATGGCGCCGAAGGAGTACTTCTCCTCAATGCCCACGGAAGGCGGGTTCGTGGAGCCGCTCATCAAGGCGGTCATCTACGGGACCATCGCGGGCGTGTTCGGACTCATCTGGGGCGTTCTGCACCTGACCGCGGCCTCCGGGGCTTTCGGTGGCCTGATCGGCGGCGGCGTGGGCGTGATGGCGCTCGTCGGTTCGATCATCGGCGCGATCATTGGCCTTTTCATCGGCGGCGTTATTCTATTGATCGTTTCGGCGATCTGCGGCGGCAATACCAATTTCGAAGCGAACGTCCGCGTCACCGCGGCGCTCATGGTGCTCTCCCCGATCAGCGCACTGCTCTCGTTCACCTCGGGCATCAACCTGTGGCTTGGCGGGCTCATCAGCCTTGCGGTGTCGCTCTACGGGCTCTACCTGCTCTACCACGCGCTCGTCAACGCGCTGAAGGGCAAGGAGGGCACGGCCAAGGTCATCACGATCGTGCTCGCGGCGCTGGTGGGGCTCATGCTGATTTCCACGCTCACCTGCTACAAGGCGGCATCGACCATCGGCGACAAGTACCAGGCCGACACCGAGAAGTACCTCAAACAGAACGAGGACACGCTCAAGGATTTCAACAAGATGATGGAAGAGCTCAAAAAACAGCAGGGCGAAAAGTAGACGCTCATTTAAACCGTTGCGCTCAATCGGGCCCCCGCAAACCGGGGGCCCGCTGTTTTTATGGGACTATCGCGCGAATAATAGCTTGAAAAACGCGAAGCCCGGATGTAGTGGTTGGGTATCGTCTTTTTACTATTCTGCCTCGGTACCGGTTCAATCGCCGATATACACGGCCGGATGGCGGCGCATACCGAAGGAACCAGTAACTGACCCGGAATAATCTGACGGGAGAATACACATGAAAGAATCTGGGCTCATGGCGCAGTTCGTCAAATACGGCTCCGGGGTTCTCGTCGGCAATATACTGGTGATCTTTTTTATCTTCGCCGTCGCCTATCCGGTCTTCCGGGACGCACGGCTCATCTCCCTTTTCGCCATCTTCGCGTTCATGGGCGCCTCGCTGCTTTTCGTCTATTACCTTTCGAGGGTACGCATCATACTGAAGCTCTCGGAAAACCTGAATGCCGATTCGTATGCATCGCTCGGGCGGCGCTTCACCGGCTTCGCGAACCTCACCTTTTCACTGAACGCACTGCTCCTCTGTTTCATGTTCGTGCCGATGGTCGTCATTATGTATTTTTTCCTCGGTTACACGAACCTCTACTACCATTCCTTCGTCTTTTTTCTCAATGCCTTCGTGATCTTCTTCCTTGGCTACCGCTCGAAGCAGGTGTGGTACGAGCGCACGTATCCGCTCGGGCGGCTCGGCGTGCCGATTGCCGTGCAGGGACTCCGCAGCAAGATAGAGAGCCTTGTCCTGCCGACGGTGCTGCTGGCGTCGGTCGTCATCGCCGCGCTCCTTTACGTCCTGCTGAACCGCACACAGCTCGCGGAAATCGATCGGCGCGTCTTCGACGCGATGTCATTCATTCGTCTGGATTCCACCGGAGCCGGCTCACCGCTTCCCGGCATCATCGGCCAGAATGACGGTATTGCGCTGCTCGTCGACGAATCGGGAGCGCTCGTCCATATCGACGGTCGTCCCTTCGACGCCAAAACCGGCATTTCGAAGGGGAACCAGCCCCGATACCTGCTCGAAGCGACGCGGGGAGTACTCGAACGTACGTATAAAAAAAGCGGGAAGACCGCAGGCGTTTATGAGGGAGCAGCCGCGCTGTATTTTACCGCCGTGTCCGGCGACGGAAAACGCATTACGGTGGTTTTCCGGGACATTGTTATTTATCGCTCCTTTTATCTCAGTCTCTTCTCCTCCGCGGTCGCGCTCTTTGTCCTCAACCTTGCCATTGCCGTTATAGTGAGGCGCAAACTCGGCGTTATATCGCGCTCGCTCGACATAGCGATCCCCGCAATCACCGGTGCCGCCCAGGGAGACCTCACGGGGGACATCGTGCTGGTCAAGTCGCGGGACAAACTTGAGGACTTCGTCCGCCGCTTCATCGAGTTCAAGGGAAGCATTGTGGATCTCATGGGGCGCGCGCGCGATATATCGGGAAAGCTCATGGGCCTTGCCGCCTCGATCGCGGAATCCGGGAGCTTTATTAAAAAGTCGTCATCATCGCACGCCGCGCTTCTTGAAACCTCCACGCGCCTGTCCGACGAGGTATCGGGCGCATTTCTCGAAATCGCCGCGGGCTCGGAAACGCAGAGCTCAAACATCGGAAAACTTGAGGAGACCATCACGACGCTCAACGAGTCCATGGAAGTGCTCTCGCGAGACGCGACAAACGTCGTCAGTTCGATGAGCTCGGTGGAGTCGAGCGCGAACGACGGAGCCAGGCTTGTGGAAAGCGTGATCGCGAACATCCGCACCACCGAGAAGCTTCACGAGGGCATGCTCGGCATCGTGCAGGTGATCTCGGACATCGCCGACCAGGTAAACCTGCTGTCGCTGAACGCCTCGATCGAGGCGGCGCGCGCGGGCGAACACGGCAGGGGCTTTGCCGTGGTCGCGGAGGAGATATCCAAGCTCGCCGACCGCACCTCGAGCAACGTCAGGGAGATCGGCGCCATGATCGGGCGCCTCAATGCCGAGATTAAACGAAACGCCGGGATGATCGGCGAGATGAACGACACCTTTTCCGTCATAGTGCAGAACATCGACACCACCGGATTAATGATAACCGGCTTTATCGACATGATAAACATGCGGGCCGTCGAGATCTTCAAGATCCGCGAGACGATCGCGGCGATCAGCGCTTTCGCGAAAGAGCTTTCACGCTCCACCGGCGTACAGCGCGAAAACGCGCAGGGGATCGCCGGGACGGTCAGAGAGGTGGATGCCGGCGCGCGCGGGCTTGTTGAGCTTTCGGAGGGACTTTCGCTCTCCTCGTCCGAAATGCGCGACATGGCGCTCGCGCTCGAGGAGAAGTTGCGGCAGTATAAAATATGACCCGGCGCCCGCACGGTACGATTAAAAATCAGGCATACGCTCTATACGGAAATCAACCGGCACGGAACATATGCCCTGTGCCGGCTGATGGCGGGGCATCTACGGTTTCATCACCCGGTACCTGTCGGCGAGGTGCGTGTTCACGTGGACCACTCCCTTATTGAGGTCCTTGAACGCGTAGTCCGGCGTTATTTCCGGCAGGGCGTCGGCCGT
>JALOTJ010000021.1 GCA_025457965.1 Spirochaetota bacterium
AAAGCCTTTTCGTTCGATATGAAAGTAATGGTGGAAAAGGCCGTCAACTGCCGCGAGATCGAGTGTTCGGTGCTGGGCAACGATCTGGTCGAGGTGTCAATGCCGGGAGAGGTGATACCGCGACACGAGTTCTATTCCTACGACGCAAAATATATCGATCCCGAAGGAGCGGACTTGCGGATCCCTGCGGATCTGCCGGCGGGCCTGGCCGCTGACATCAGAGATGTTGCCGTTCGCGGGTATAGGGCGCTCTGCTGTTCGGGCATGGCGCGGGTCGATTTTTTTCTCGAAAAAAACGGGTCCGCTTTTTATCTCAACGAAATCAATACGCTGCCCGGCTTTACCTCGATCAGCATGTATCCCAAGCTGTGGGGGGCGGCCGGCCTTTCGTATGCGGCGCTCATCGACCGGCTTATTGAGCTTGCTTTCGATCGTCATGCACGGCGGGTGTCAATAACCACTGAATTAACGAAACAATAAACGCGGATAATGTATGGAAAAATGGAAAACAGCAACACAGGTCGTCTTCTACGTCGTGATACCCGCGGTTATCCTGTATTATCGTTTTAGAAAGAAGTATAAAACCATGTTCGCCATAGGAATGGCGCTTACATCGGTTTTTGTCGGGTTTCTCGTTTCGCAGAGCTTCCGGGAGTCATATCAGGATGGCTTCGTACGACTCATGAATGAAGACAGGTTCGAAGAGGCACGTGTGGAGCTGCAGAAGATGCTGCAGAGGGACCCGGCGGAATTGAATGACATCAATCTGCACAAAATGATAAATCCGGTAATGTATGAGCGAATGAAAAAAGATCTCACCCGGTATTACGCGGCCGAGGCGGAGAAGGTCGCGCAATCGATCGATATGCCCGCTTTACAGGACTGCCAGGTCCTTCACCGTCGGCGGGTACAGTTGCACAATATGAATCATTCGATACGCCTCTGTGACATGGCGGAAGCGCTGGGCGCCCCTCCCCCGGCCTGGAGGCAGAACATGCTGGCCAGAATCGAATCCGAGAAAGAGTTGTTGTCACGACTCGAGGCAAAGTGCAAATAGCGACCGCCGAACGGATGAGCGGATTACGGTCCATCCTCTTCGACATGGACGGCGTGATCGTCGATTCCATGCGGCAGCATGCGGAGTGCTGGATACGGGTGTTCAACGACTACGGGGTAAGGCTCTCCACCGAGGATATCTATATGAGGGAGGGCATGTCGGGGATCGGGTCGATAATCGATATTTTCCGCTCGAAGGGCCAGGATATACCCTCTCCCGATGAAATGAAACGCCTGCAGGAGCGAAAGCTCGAGTTGTTTGAGCGGCTTCCGATAGCCGTGTATCCGGGAGTGGATGGTATGCTTGAATTTCTTTCCGGGAAGGGAATAGTTCTTGGTCTGGTTACCGGCTCGCTTCGCAGATCAGTGCACCATGTCCTGCCCGAAAGCGTACAGCGGCGCTTTGCCAGCATTGTAACCGTTAATGATATAAAAAATGGAAAACCGCATCCAGAACCATACCTCAAGGCGCTCGAAGAAGTTGGTTTTCCGCCGGAGGAAGCCCTTGTAATTGAAAACGCGCCCCTGGGTATCACCTCCGCAAAATTGGCCGGACTCCGTTGTTTTGCGCTGACGACCACCCTCGAGGCGGAAAGGCTCACGGAAGCGGACCGCATCTTTTCATCCCATCGGGAACTCGATGTATACTTCAGGGATGAGTTCTGAATCAGCCTGGCGCATCCTCGCCTTTTTTTCATTGACAGGGGTCGGAATCTGCATTTTTCTGTAGCAGGTAATCAGGGTTTGGCGCTTCGTAGGCGTTTTTAGCCCGTTATGTATACCGTGCGGGATGAATGACCGCCGGCGATGTCACACTTGATAAAAGGGATCGACATGAACCTTGCGTGGATGCCCAACTCCCTGACCATGGGGAACCTTCTCTGCGGTTTTATTTCGGTTATTTTCGCAAGCACGGGTACGCCGCAGAGTTTCATGGTCGCGGGCCTTTTGATCCTCGGGGCGGCCCTGCTCGATGGGCTTGACGGGCCGATTGCGCGCGCCCTGAAGGTCGACAGCGCCATCGGTGCCGAGCTCGATTCCCTTGCGGACTGCGTTACGTTCGGGGTTGCACCCGGGTACCTGGCCTATCAGGCGTACCTTTCGGGCATGATCGTACCCATTTTTGGGAAATCGGTGGATATGGGAATTTTCCTCGCTTCGATATTCCCGATCTGTGCGGCCTACAGGCTTGCACGATTTAACGTAACCCATGTATCAAATTCGTTCAGTGGTCTGCCGTCACCGGTGGCGGGGATTATTATAGCGCTGGTGCCCGTCTGTTTCCATGGGGACGAAATCCCCCGGAGCGTTTTTGCAGTCTTTTTCGTGGTCATAGCCCTTTTAATGGTTTCTACCTTCAGATACCAGAAGCCGCAGGCCACGCTGCTTAAAAGTTACCACAGGGTTAAACTGCTGCTCTTTCTAATAATCATTGTTTTGCTGGTCGTTTTCCTAAAACAGTGGGCGGTATTTGTCGTGATCTCGATTTATATTCTTTCCGGGATTTTAAGTTTTGTAATTCAATTTATCCAGGACCATAAATACTGACAATGGCGGATTTCAGCCATTATAACGCCGAAGGGCGTTCGCAGATGGTCGATGTTTCTCCGAAGGCGATAACGGCGCGCAGCGCCAGGGCGCGCGGATTCGTCAGGATGAGTCCGGCGACGGTCAAGATGATCTCCGCAAACCTGCTCCCCAAGGGCAACGTATTTGAGGCGTCCCGGCTTGCCGGGATAATGGCGGCCAAAGCCACCTCGTCCCTCATACCGCTCTGTCATCCCCTCATGCTAAACTATGTCGATGTGCAGATGGTTATCGATGAGGAGGCCGGAGGGGTGCAGATTGATTCAGAGATAAAAACCGAGGGTAAAACCGGTGCGGAGATGGAGGCGCTGACCGCGGTAACGGTGGCCGCCCTTACCGTCTACGATATGTGCAAGGCCGTGGACAAGGAAATGTCGATCGAGGACGTGCGCCTGCTTGAGAAAAAAGGGGGCAAATCCGATTACCTTCGTCATGCGTGAAAAAATAGACAAGACCACCCTCACAATCGAGCTGGACGAAGCGATCGTGCTCAATAATGAGTCATTTTACGACGAGCTTGCCGCTGTTGTCAAGAAATGCGATCGGCGTCACATTGTGCTGGATTTTTCAAAAGTTGACATCATCGACGACTGCGGCCTGCAGGCGATCACCAAGCTGTTCGAGCGCTATGGCCGCAAAGGATATTCCTTCGCACTATGTAATCCGCGGCGCGCCATACTGAAGCTCCTTGTTTTCCGTGATATGGTTGACCGGATCGATATACGCTTCACCGCCGATTACCAGCCATAGTCTGCGATCCTCCTCAATCTGGATTCGCTGCCATTGTTCCGCGGAAGCGATGTCCGTATTGAGGGGTAATGGTCGAATGCCCCCATCGAAAAAAGCGGTGCCGCAGGTTTTTTTGAAGATTTTTTTCTTTCGTTGCATGGTTAAATAAACAAAAATGCCGATTACTCAGGGTATTTTTATCTGTATTTCTATTATTTTGCCATTCCCAGGGCATTATTTGTTATAACTTTGAAATAATGAATAAATGTGGCTTTATTAGTTAATATTATCATTTAAAAGTATTTAATTGGTTATAATCAAGCTTGATCCGCAATAAAGAATATGGTATTAATATATTATTAGCACTCATCAGATTGAGTGCTAATAATTCTCTTGACAGTATTAGGCCGTTCAAATAATACAATTACATGCTGTTAACTCCGTTGTTTCGGGGATTTGGAGGCTGAGTCTTTCAGCAGTTGGTGGTGTCATAAAGCCGTTATTTTCCGGCGCGAGAAGTGAAAATAATAGATTGGTGTAAACCGGAAAGATGGATACGATCGCAACGGTATTCCGCGGCGGGAGCGCCATAAATGACTCCGGTTTTGCAGCAATTCTACTAAAACTTTTTTATAAGAAGGAGGAGTAACGTGGCTATCAGACCATTAGGAGATCGTGTCCTCATCGAGGTGCTGGAGGAGGAGCTGCAGAAACAGGGAGCTCTTTTTATCCCGGATACCGCGAAGGAAAAACCCCAGCAGGGGAAAGTTGTTTCCGTCGGC
The DNA here is from genome assembly GCA_025457965.1 of Spirochaetota bacterium. Classification (GTDB taxonomy): domain Bacteria; phylum Spirochaetota; class UBA4802; order UBA4802; family UBA5368; genus MVZN01. The sequence continues at coordinate 4,155 of JALOTJ010000021.1, forward strand.
AAAGGCAGGTTTGAGGACGGGAAGCTTGTGCCCCTGGATGTCAAGGCGGGCGACGTTGTGCTGTACGGCAAATATGCCGGAACAGAAGTAAAACATGATGGCAAAGAGTATCTGATCGTTCGTGAAAACGATATTCTTGCTATACTTGAATAACATCATTACGCGAGAGGAAGGTTGAATTATGGCGAAACAGTTGCAGTACAACGAAGAAGCGCGGCGCTCCATCCTGGAGGGAGTCTTAAAGCTCAGCGATGCGGTTAAAATAACGCTAGGGCCCCGGGGACGGAATGTCGTTATCGACAAGAAGTTCGGATCTCCGACCATAACCAAGGACGGAGTCACCGTTGCAAAGGAAATAGAGCTTGAAGACAGCTTTTTGAACATGGGAGCCCAGATGGTGAAGGAGGTCGCCACCAAGACCAATGACGTAGCCGGTGACGGTACCACCACCGCAACGATTCTCGCGGCTGCCATCTATCGTGAGGCGCTTAAAAATGTAACCGCGGGCGCGAACCCGATGAGCCTCAAGCGCGGTATGGATAAGGCGGTCGAGGTGACCGTTAAGTTCATTGCCGACACCGCGCGCGAGATAAAGGACAAAAAGGAGATTGCGCAGGTGGCGTCCATATCCGCAAACAACGACACCGAGATTGGCGACCTCATCGCCGAAGCGATGGAGAAGGTCGGCAAGGACGGCGTTATCACCGTTGAAGAGGCGAAGTCCATCGCCACCAACCTGGATGTTGTCGAGGGCATGCAGTTCGACCGTGGCTATATCTCGCCGTACATGGTAAACGACCCCGAAAACATGGAGGCGGTACTCGAAAACGCGTTCATCCTGATTCACGACAAAAAGATCGCGACGATGAAAGATCTTCTTCCCGTTCTCGAAAAGGTCGCCCAGGCGGGCAAGCCCCTTCTGATCATCGCCGAAGAGGTCGAAGGTGAGGCCCTTGCCACCATCGTGGTCAACACACTCCGTAAGACCATCAGCTGCGTGGCCGTCAAGGCACCGGGTTTCGGTGACAGGCGAAAAGCGATGCTGGAGGACATAGCGGTTCTAACCGCCGGCCAGGTCGTCTCCGAGGATCTGGGACTGAAGCTCGAGAATACCACCGTGGATATGCTCGGAAAGGCGAAAAAGATCATTATCGACAAGGAAAACACCACGATTATCGAGGGCGGCGGCAACCAGAAAGAAGTACAGGGCCGCATCAGCGTGATCAAGAAGCAGATCGACGATACCACGTCAGAGTACGACAAGGAGAAGCTCCAGGAGCGCCTTGCAAAGCTCGCAGGCGGGGTGGCCGTAATTAACGTGGGCGCCGCGACCGAGGTCGAGCTGAAAGAGAAGAAGGCGCGTGTTGAAGACGCCCTTTCCGCGACCCGCTCGGCTGTTGAAGAAGGGATTGTGCCCGGCGGCGGACTGATGCTCCTGTACGCCCAGAAGGTCGTAAAAGGGATGCTCGGCAAGCTCGAGGGCGACGAGAAGATCGGTGCCGAGATCATCGCGAAGGCCGTCGAGGATCCCATGCGTCAGATTGCGAACAACGCCGGCGTCGAAGGATCCGTAATCGTTGAGAAGGCCAAGGGCGAGAAGCAGGGAATCGGATTCAACGCCAACACCATGGTATGGGAAGACCTCATGAAGGCGGGTATTATCGACCCGGCGAAGGTCGTCCGGTCGGCGCTGCAGAACGCCGCTTCGGTAGCCAGCATGCTTGCCACCACCGAAGTGCTTATAACCGACAAGCCCGAGGAGAACAAGGGCGGACCGGCGATGCCTCCGGGCGGCATGGGCGGCATGGGCGGCATGTACTAAGCCGTTGATCCACAGAACACATAAAGAGAGGGGCATCGATGCTCCTCTCTTTTTTTATCCCGGTAGATGGCGCTGTTTTTTAAGGTCGATTTATGTTGATCGTTTTTTTAACGCGATACGGCGGCATGGACTGTGATTCATGGTAGGTCCGAATTGAAATTTCAGCCAGCAGTCCGAGCATGATGAACATTGTGCTCAGTATAATGAACATTACCGTAAGGAGGAGGAGTGGATTTCGAATCATACTGTGACGTAACAGAATCTTCATGAGTATGACCGCCGTGCCGCTCAGTATGCTGCCGGCGAAAAGGACGATCGCTGCTCCGCCGAAGACATAGATCGGCTTGGTCGAGAATGAGCCCATGAACTTGACCGTAAAAAGGTCGAGTATTACCTTGAAGGTCCGGACAATACCATATTTTGATTTGCCATAGCGCCGGGCGTTGTGATTTACCGGTATTTCGGTAATGGAAGCGCCCACCCATGATGCATGGACAGGAATAAAGCGATGCATTTCTCCGTAGAGCCTGACCTGGCGGATCACCTCGCCACGGTAGGCCTTGAGTGAGCAGCCAAGGTCGTGCAATTTCACCCCGCTTACCCACGCGATGAGCATGTTGGCGATACGCGACGGGATGGTCCTGATGAACAAGTTATCCTTCCTTTTTTTTCGCCAGCCGCTCACCACGTCGTAGCCCTCGCGGATTTTTTCGAGGAGCTTCCCGATGTCGCGGGGATCATTCTGTAAATCCGAATCCATGAATACGAGTACCTCGCCCCTGGAATGGTCGATGCCCGCGGCCATCGCCGCGGTCTGCCCGAAATTGCGGCGAAACTGGATGAGCTTTACCCTGCGGTCGCGGCTGGCGATTGATGACAGAATATCAAATGATCTGTCATTGCTGCCGTCATCGACGAAAACTATTTCATAGGTGACCTTGAGCTGGTCCGCGGCTTTTACTATTTCCTCGTACTGGAGCCTGATATTCTCTTCTTCGTTGTACAGGGGAAGCAGAATGGATAGATAGGGCGCGGTGCTGTTTTTTTTCCGTACGGACTGGCGCATTGCGTACTCCTGGTAAGAGGGCTTGATGCTCCGGGGGGAGCACTAACTGCAAAGTTTGCGCGAATCCATGGAATTCATCAAATCATTTTCATGAATGAGGAGTAATTTTTAATTGACCGCGAATCGGATGTTGCGATGATTCAGCGGATGAGCCGATGGTGATGGATTGTCTAAATTGACTCAGGACGGCGGGAAGGCTGATGGAACGGATTCTGGATTCGCTGCGTGAACAGCTCGGCCAGTGGGGGATGATCGCCCGGGGTCATGCTGACAGAACGAAAAACAGGGTTGTCGGGACCGTATGCGACGTGGTGCCCCGGGAGATACTCGAGGCTTTCGGAGTGACTGCCCTGCATCTGCCGCTACTCGTTACCGAAGGCGGTTCTACCGTTTCGTCCGAGGATCGAATTACTGCAGCGCTTGAGGTCTGTGATTGGGTTATCGTCCCGGAGGGCTGTGCAGCTTACAGGCGTGCCCTTGAATCGAATACCGAACGGATCATCTCCTTTGTGCACCCACGCGGATATGGCGAGGATGCGGCGATTGCTCTGCATAATTCCCTCGACTCGTTGATACAACGGCTGGGTTTCGAAGGTATCGACCGGATTGACCCCGAAAGGCTGACGCTTGCCGTGGCGGAGTACAATACGATTCGGAGGCTGGCCCGGGGCATAGCCTCCCTCCGGCATCAACGACGGCCTGCCCTTTTACAGAGCGACCTCATGATGGTTTTCGAGGTGGCGGGAGCGTTGCCGTCGGGCGTGGTGACCGGGGCGTTGGCGGGGATTATTGATGCGCTCAATGCTTACCCGGCTTCGGAAATGATGCCAGTCGAGAGAACGGTTCTGGTGCGTGGAGGGTTGATTCACAAAGCGGATGTACTGGACGATGTCGAGCGGGCGGGTTGCGTGGTCACCGAGGATGACAGCTGCAACGGGCGCCGGCAGTTTGATGTTTCGCATAACCCTGAGTCGCGGGGCCTGTATTACGAAATACTGGAAGCTTTAAGCTATCGGCCCTTATGTCCGTCACTGCGGCCGCTTCGGGAGCGGTTCGATCTATTTTACAGGGACCTTAAAAACTACGGGATCAGGATGGTTGTTTTTCTTCAGGACACCATGGATGAGGCTATGCTCGCGGAGATGGAGGCCCTGAGGATACGGCTTATGAGAACGGGAGTAGACCCCGTTGTTGTTAATTCGGCGGATGCCGGGAGGGCCCTGTCAGCGTATCTGACCGCTACCGGTACTCCTTCGCCATGATCTCTCCCCTTACGACCATAAGGCCGTTCAGTGCAAGCGCCTCCAACTCGTCTTCGCCGGGATAAATTGATACGGGAGCGAGTCTGCCCACCCGTTCGATTATGGCCTCGTTTGTGCGTTTGTTGAAGGCGATCCCACCGGTCAGGATGATCGCGTCGACATTGCCCTTGAGCACGGTGAACATCGCACCGATTTCCTTCGAGACCTGGTAGACCATCGCGTCCATAATAAGCAGCGCGTGTGCGTCTCCGGCGGCGCCCCTCTCTTCAATCTCGCGAACATCGTTGGTTCCGAGGTAGGCCGTGAGACCGCCTTTGCCGGTGAGCATTTTTTTAACTTCGTCATGGGTGTAGTCGCCGCTAAAACAGAGGCGGGCGAGGTCGCCCGCGGGGAGCGTTCCGCTGCGTTCGGGGGTAAAGGGGCCTTCACCGTCGAGGGCATCGTTAACATCGACGATCATCCCCCGGCGGTGGGCACCGACTGATGTGCCCCCGCCCATGTGCGCGACGATTAGATTGAGTTCTTCGTAGGCCCTGCCTGTGGCCTTTGCATGTTTGCGCGCCACGGCTTTCTGGTTGAGGGCGTGAAAGCGTGATTTGCGCTCGAAAAGAGGGTGGCCCGTTATGCGCGCGAGGTCGTCCATCTCGTCAACAACGGGCGGATCGGCGATGTATGCGGCAGTGTTTGGAAGGGCGCGGGCGATGTCGTATGCGATAATTCCGGCGAGGTTGCTTGCGTGCTGGGAAATATTCAGGCCTTCGCGGAGTGCGAGTATGACGGAATCGTTTACGAAGTAAACGCCGGAGGCAATCGGTTTGAGGAGACCGCCTCTGCCGACGATTGCCGAAAGGGATGATGGTTCGATTCCGGCGGCGGCGAGTTCGGCAAGTATTATTTCCTTCCTGAAATGATACTGTTCGGCCATGTCCGAGAAGGCGGAAAGTTCTTCGGTGACGTGTTTAATATTAGTAATAAATAATGGAGATTCCCCCTCGTAAACGGCGATCTTGGTGGAGGTGGAACCGGGGTTGATTGCGAGTATTCTTGGTTCAGACATGGCGTTTTCTCCGTTTCCATCTGTGGTGCTCGGTGCCGGATGATTTCAGGAATTCACCCGGTTATTGTGTTTTATCCGAGAGATCGACGTTCGCTGCAAGCGCGATACTGTTGAGCTTTATCGACTCGGAATCGGCTCGAGACGTAAGCACGATCGGCGCTGAAGCGCCAAGGAGCATGCTTGCCGGTGAGGCCCCCGCAAAATAGACGAATGACTTGTACAGCGCATTTCCCGATTCGATATTAGGCGCAAGCAGTATGTCGGCATCACCCGCCACGGCGTTATGAATACCTTTAAACTCAGCGCTTTTCTTCGAAATGGCGTTATCAAAGGACAGGGGGCCGTCGATGATACAGTTGCGAATCTGCCCCCTCTGGGACATCATTGAAAGCAGGGCGGCGTCGACCGTGGCAATCGCGTTGATGTTGATCAGTTCGAAGGCACCGAGAACGGCTACCTTGGGAATCTCGACGCCGAGCCGACGCATGAAAAACACCGCGTTTTTTATGATTGCCACCTTCATCTTCAGGTCTGGCGCGATATTGAGGCCGCCGTCGGTGAGCACGAAGAGTTTATGATAATTTTTAAGCTCGAAAAGTCCGATCGAAGAAAGCGCCTCTCCGCGCCGCAGGCCGTTTGCCTTGTCGAGCACCGGGCGTAAATAGGTTGCGGTATCTAAAAGCCCCTTCATCAATATGTCCGCCTCTCCGTCGCGGACGAGCTGTACGGATATCTCTGCGGCGCGAACATTGTCCTCCTCGTCGATTATGCGCACATTGTTGAGATCGAAGCCGTGGGTGTCTGCAATTTCTATGATTTTATTCTTAATGCCGACCAGTATGGGCTCCACGATGCCGCGTCCCCGGGCCTTGGTGACCGCATCGAGGACATGCTCGTCCTGGGCGGCGGCGACGACGAGTTTTTTCCGCTTCGGGCGTTTTTCCACATTAGAATAAAGATCGGCGATCGTTCGTATCTTTTTTCCTGCTCCCTGGTCGTTCATTAGAGGTCTCCCTGGTTATTTCAACGGTAGCTGATTGGCACGTACGCGGCAGCGGCAAGGAGGATGCTTGCGACGCGCGTTTCATCAGTATCGAGCTTGGAGGTGAACACGATCGGGGCCGACGCACCCAGCGTTACGGAGGCGACGCGGGCATTGGCGAAAAATACGAATGACTGGTAAAGGATGTTGGCGGTTTCGATGTCGGGGGCAAGCAGTATATCGGGATCGCCGGCGACTTCGTTGATGATGCCCTTGTGAACGGCGCTTTCCCTGGATATTGCGTTATCAAAGGCCAGTGGGCCGTCTATAACGCAATTTTTTATCTGCCCGCGCTGCGCCATCTTGGATAGAAGGCCGGCATGCATGGTCGCCGGCATCGCCTCGTTCACGACTTCTATCGCGGCGAGAACGGCGACTTTCGGTATTTCGATTCCGAGACGGCGCATAAAGAAAACGGCATTGTGCGCAATTCCGGCCTTGGTGGAGAGGTCGGGGGCGACGTTCAATACCGTGTCGGTGACCGCGATGAGCTTGTGATATCGTTCAACCTCGAAGATGGCCATGTGAGACATTATGGAAGCCTTGCGAATTCCGCGCCGACGGTCGTCGATCTGCCTGAGGATCATGTTGGCGTTATAGTAGCTTTCCTCGCCGTTCATGATGATATCGGCGCGTCCTTCCCGAACCATTCGTACCGACTGAATGGCCGCTTCGGCGGTGTTTTCTTCGTTTATGATATTGATTTCAGACAGGTCGTATTTCTTTTCCTCGGCGAGTTCGCGAATGTACCGTTCGCTGCCGATAAGAGTGGTGTCGACAATACCGATTCTATGTGCGGTGAAGGCGGCGCTGAGTACATTTTCATCTTTGGCGGCCGGAATAACGAGCCTGCATCGTACACGGTGTTCCTTGAGATATGATTCGAGCTCGGACAGTTTTTTTAACATCGTCGCCTCCGAGATACGCTGTATCCGCCGTACTTTTTTCCACAATTGCCGGCAGGTTGCTAAAACAATGTTTCATTTACAACCACTAGCGCAATTAAATATCGCATGGCAAGCACTATATCGCGGATCGATGAAATTATCAGAAAAGGCAATCATACCCCGGTGGTTTTCCGGGGCACGGAAGACTGTAAGGCTTTCGGATTCGGCGATTGCTCCGCGCAAAGCAAGGTGCGGAGCATTAACGGCAAGAATTACTGAATGCGCTCGATGTATTCCGCGGTGATATTGAAGGCCTCCCTCAGAAAAAGATCATTTTTTACATCTATGACCTTGTTGTTATTTTCTCTTTTAAGTTGTTTTTCCATATCGCGAACCTTGTGCTTTTCGATGTTGGCCTCTTCTTTAAGGCTGATCTCCTTTGTCGCTATCAGCTTCTTAAGGGATGTTATCTTTTCGTTCAGATCGGTGAATTCTTTCATCCCCGCAACCCTTTTTTTAGATTGCTCCTGGAGTGTTCCGATTACCTCTCTGTTTAGATAGTTCCGGTACGGGATGAAGCTGGCGCTTGGTATTTTTTCCCATGCAAGGGGGTTGCGTAGTTTAGCCTCGCCGATGTCCCAGACCGCGCTGATGTCGGGAATTATGATATCGGGAGAGATTCCCGTAAGCTGGTTTGAGGTTCCACCGGGCTGGTAGAAAAGCGCGGTGGTGATTTTGACGGCGCCTTTTTTAGAAGGGAGCTGGTTGTACTCCTGCACCGAACCTTTGCCGAAGGTGGCGGTGGGTCCGATTACTATTCCCCTTCGGTAGTCCTTGATGGCCCCCGCGAAAATCTCCGATGCGCTCGCGCTGAACCGGTCGATAAGCACCACGAGCGGACCGTCGTAATAGATGCCGGGGTCATCGTCACTGAGGACTTCCGTCCGCTGGGTGCGATAGACTATTTTAACGACAGGCCCCTGGTCGATGAAAAGACCGGCGACATTGACCGCTTCCGTCAGCGCACCACCGGGATTCCCCCTGAGGTCGACCACCATTGCGCTGATATTGAGGTTCGAGAGCTTGTTTATCTCGCGTATAACATCAATTGATGAGCTCTTCCCGCCGGGGTCGTTTTTCTGAGCGGCGTCGAAATCGAGATAAAAGGTGGGGAGTTTAATATAACCTATCTTAATTTCGCGGCCGGCTTTTTTCATGATGTAAATGTCCGATTTCGCCGCGCGATCCTCGAGCTTGATCTCCTCGCGTACGATGGGTATTTGCATTCTGACGGGTTTCTGGCTTTCGTCGGCCTTTCGGAAAATGGTGAGCTTGACCGTGGTCCCGGATTTTCCCCGGATCAGGTTAACGACATCGCGCAGGTCCATATCGATAACGTCCACAGATTCGCCGTCCTTCTGGGCGACGGCGACGATCTTGTCATTGGGCTTGAGTTGAATGGCCGCCGGGAGCTTCGCCGCGGCCCCCCCGGGAATTATGGATTCGACGAGGGCAAAACCGTCCTCCGAGCGGAGTATCACGCCGATCCCCTCGAGTTTCAGCTTGGTCTGGATCATGAAATCCTCATGATCTTCCTGGGAGAGGTAATTCGAGTGGGGATCGAGAGCGGTGGAAAAAGCGTTGACGAACGTGGAAATCATCTTGCTCTCGTCGATCTCGTCGACGCGTTTCTTGTTGAGGCGGTTCTTGTTGCGAAGCTTCTCCTTGGCCTCGTTGACGTCTTTAACAGTGGTGAGATAATTGAGCAATTGAAGCTTGATGTTCTTTCTCCAGCGCTCCCGCATCTCATCGGGGCTCGCTGGATAATCGATCTTTTCCCTGTCGACGGCAATGTATTCGTCCTTGTTGAAATCATAGTCGAGCGCGAGGAGCTCGTTGAAGAGCGCCATGCTCTCATCGAAACGTTTTTTATAGAGTGTGAAGATATCGAAAATAATCCCGTATTTGCCGTTTTCAATGTACTCGCCGAGCTTGTTCTCGTGGGCAACAAATCCGGCGATATCACTTTTGTAGAAATAGTACTTGCCCGGGTCGATAAAATTGAGCAGGTTGCTCATCGTTTTTCTGGAAAGCTCCTGATCGAGGCTCTGATAGCGGACGTGTTTCGACAGGAAAACCCCGAAAAGCGGCTTTATATCGGTCTGTTTTACACCGTCGGTTCTGCTGAAACATCCGAAGACGAACGCTATTACGGTAATGGCGGTGAGGGTGATTTTATTCCTTTTATTCAACATGGTGTCGGTTTGCTCCCGGCTTTGCTGGATATAGATGCGTAAATGGACTGTTATTGTAGATTGGCGGCCGATCGCCACCAGTAAAACGGAAGATAGACCAGTCGTGGTCTAAAGTCAATAATAATTAACGGGGTGGTTCTTCGGCTTAAAAAAATTATTGACCCTGGTGCCGCACACTGCCATACCATTTTGCATTAGCGCCTGCGCGGGCCATGGAGGAACGGGATGCTGGTGGAGAAGACTATCGTCGAGCTGGCTGAGATGCTGGCAGACGGCAAGGCTTCTGCGGTCGAGATCGCGAAAGAATACCTTGCACGCATCGGTTCGCTGAACGGTGCGATAAACGCCTACATTACGGTTGATGAGGCCCGCACGCTGAGGGAGGCCGCGGAATCTGATGGGCGCCGGCGAAAGGGGAATGCGCTTTCGGCATGGGACGGGATCCCGGTGGCAGTCAAGGACAATATTTGTACCGCGGGCCTGCGCACAACCTGCGGATCGGGTATACTTCGCGATTTCGTTCCCCCGTACGATGCCACGGTTTATCGCAAGCTTCGCGAAAGCGGATTCGTGACCCTCGGCAAGACCAATATGGACGAATTTGCGATGGGTTCCACCACCGAGACGTCCTTCTTCGGAGTAACCAAGAATCCTCACAATGAAACCCGCGTTCCGGGCGGGAGCTCCGGCGGGTCCGCGGCGGCGGTGGCCGCGATGATGGCTCCTGCCGCGCTCGGTTCGGACACCGGCGGCTCGATCCGCCAGCCGGCGTCGTTTTGCGGCGTGGCGGGCATAAAGCCCACTTACGGCAGGGTCTCGCGGTATGGGCTGGTTGCGTTCGCTTCATCGCTTGACCAGATCGGCACCTTCGCGCGTACGGTAGACGACGCCGCCCTGCTGCTCGGGGTGATCGCCGGCGGTGATCCGGCTGATTCGACGTCCATAGAACGCGCCGTGGATTTCACGCCGGGCGCACTTGATGGGAGCGTCGCGGGCATGGTTATCGGGCTTCCCGACGAGTATTTTCAGGGGATAACACCCGCAGTCAAAGAAATGATTTTGGTGAAAGTCAAAGAGCTCGAGGCGATGGGGGCGAAAATTGAGCCGATATCGCTGCAGTACACGGAATATGCCATCCCGATTTATTATCTTATCGCAACGGCCGAAGCGTCGTCGAACCTGGCGCGCTATGATGGAATACGCTATGGTTACCGCTCTCCCGGGATAGACGCGCTCGCCGAGCTCTACCGGAAAACCCGAAACGAGGGATTCGGAAAGGAGGTGAAGCGCAGAATAATCCTGGGAACGTACGCGCTCAGCTCGGGGTATTACGACGCGTATTATCTCAAGGCGCTGAAGGGCCGGACCCTCGTTATCCAGGATTTTCAGAAGGCGTTCTCGAAGGTCGACTGCATCGTGAGCCCGGTCACCACGACGACGGCTTTCGCTCTCGGTGAAAAGGTGGATGATCCGCTTGAGATGTATGTTTCGGACATCCTTACCATATCGGCAAATCTTGCGGCGATTCCCGGCATGAGTGTGCCGATAGGCCGTGACGAGTCGGGGCTGCCCGTAGGCATGCAGATTATGGCGGGCCATTTTGAGGAAAAGAAGATACTGAACTGTGCGAAAGCCATCGAGCGCCATTCTGAACGGCTCAGCCCGCGCCGGTAGCGCGGTGCTGGCGCTTGCGCTGGCCCTCGCATGCCTGTCCTGCTATCGCTACCATGCGATGCGAATAGAGCATCGCGCGGACGCCGCGCTGCTGTTCACGGGAGAAGATACAAAGCCGGGGCGGGGGCGCGCGGCGGATGAAAAAATTTCCCGAAGTGTCTATGCCACCAAACGGTTCGCCGATGTGCGCTCATCCTCTCCCGTGGCATTGATTAACAGAAAAGGGATCGAGCACGCGTTCGAGGGACGCTTCAACGAGGCGAGGAACCTCTTCCTGGAGGCGATAAAGGAAGATGATTCGATGGCCGCGGCGTACAATAACCTCGGTATTATCTACGAGGTGTTCGGACGGAAGGAAGAGTCCTTCGCCATGTATTCTAAGGCATGCCTTCTCGAGCAGGATAATGACCACTTTAAAAAGAACCTCCATAACCCCGATGCAGGCAAGGATTAGACAGCGATGCCGGTTTTGTTCAATCCTTTGCATGACGCTGGCGATACTCTCGTTATGCTTTTGCACCGTCGAAAATCCGGTCGATGGATAGTTTTACGGCGCGGCATTCGCCATTTTATAGATTGCGGGAATCGACGGCATCAATTATTATTACCTCGTCAGGGGATTCCGGCGCCCATTGTGCTGTTTCCCGCGGAAAACGAATGCGAAGCTCGATCCGTACAGCAAATCGCATTTACGGGTGCCCGGCGGCGGATATATGACCGTTGAAAAGATGCACCGCAATGATGACCGGACAGCACAGAATCTTACCTGATCCATCATCGGTACTGCGTCACAATGCGCGGAGTCGACGCCTGTCGCGAATAAAGGAGTGGGCGAGATGAACGAGAGGGCGCTGCCGGTGTTTGAAATGTCCTGTTTTAGTGATAGAGTGGTTGACAGTGGCGAGTGCGTCTTTAGGCTCGGGTGCTCTGTTGAGGATACGAAATGCTGACCGATTCATTCAACCGCCGGCTCGACTATCTCAGGGTCTCGGTGACGGATAAATGTAACCTGCGCTGCATATACTGCATGCCGCCGGGAGGTGTCGAGTTTCTGCCGCACGACGAGGTGCTCCGGATCGAGGAGTTTGTCCGTCTGATCGGTGTTTTCGCCAGGTTCGGCGTGCGCAAGGTCCGCTTTACCGGAGGGGAGCCGCTTGTCCGAAAGGGCTTTATGGGAATCGTGGAGCAGGTCAGGCGGAACCATCCGGACATGGACCTGTGTCTTACGACAAACGGTATATTGCTGGACGAAGCCCTCGACGGCCTGCGGCAATTCGGCGTGCGCAAGCTCAATATCAGCCTGGACACCATGTCGGCCGAGAGGTATCGGGCCATAACAGGGCGTGATGAGTTTGATCGGGTGATTGGGAATATTATCCGGGCGATTGAAAGCCGCTTTTTCGACCTGAAAATCAACATGGTGCTTTATGAGGAATCACTCATTGAAATGGATGATTTTATAAAATTTTTCGCCGGGAGGAACGTTACGCTCCGGTTTATCGAGAGAATGCCGTTCGGTGATGACTATGACGCATCGCGGTTTGTGTCATCGGACAGACTGGTCGAGTATTTGCGGTCCAGGGGCGATCTCACCAGAAATCATTACAAAGATACCAGCGTGGCGCAGATGTATAATTTCCGCGGAATTTCCGGCGATATCAGAATCGGGGTGATCCCGCCGATGACGCATAAATTCTGCTCGCGGTGCAACCGGCTGCGGCTGACCTGCGATGGAATGCTGAAGACGTGCCTTCATTCGCCGGTTGAGTTCGATTTGAAAACAGTACTTCGGGAAAGCGAAGATGACGAACGGTTGAATGATATTATTGTGGCCGCTGTCCATTCCAAGCCCGAAGCGCACCGGCTGGGAGACCCTCTCGAGGTAGGGGATGGGTGTATGGCAATAGTCCGTAACAGACTGATGTCGAGAACCGGGGGATAAAAAAAAGAACCCCCGGCAAGGGAGTTCTTTTTATCGTTAAGCATGCGGGGTGTACGAGACTCGAACTCGCGACCTCCTGCGTGACAGGCAGGCACTCTAACCAAGCTGAGCTAACACCCCGGTTCGTCAGGTGGGACTACTACAACCGAAAATGGCTTTTTGTGTCAATAAGAAAATCTAATAATTTTCAAGGGCCCGCCGATTCAGGCGGAAAGAGGGTGGACCGGGGATGGCGCTCAATACCGCAGAGGAAATCTACCAGGAAATAAACAAGCAGAACGCGCTTGTCGGGATGCGAGCCATTCCGCATTCCGATGCCTTCATCAAGTACCTGACCTCTTCGCTGGGCGTGGAGGCGGATTTCGTCAAAAGGGCCCTCAGGGTGCTGCTTAATTCCCACAGAATTTTTTCGATGGAAATAGTGGCTGAAGACAGCGCAAGGGATGTACCGCGCGTGGAGGGTTATGTCGTCGCGAACATCACGGTGGTCCGTCGCTTGAAAAATTATTTCCAGAGTGAACTTATGGTGGAGTACGAGAAGCAGTTCCAGAAGCGCTATCTGTTCCACCAGATCGTCAAAGAGATTTTCCCCGTGATGCGGAGTCTGAACAATACAATAGTCGGGCAGCTGGCGAACAAGGCGATCATGCTGGATGAGTTCGAACGCCTGCTCGAGAAGAACTTCGGAGAATATACGGACGATTGGAAGGAAAAGCACTTCGAAAAAGAGATGCAAAACGCAAATCTTCCGCTAGGTCACGAGAAGAGTCAGGCCCCGGCGGTTGCCAAGGCGGCCGGAAGCCCCCGTTCCGGAAAGGCCAAGCCGATATCGCGGGCCATAGATACGAAACAGTACGAGGATTTTTTATCGAAGAGTAACAGTTATCCGTTGCAGCGGATATTGAAGATATATGGAGTGAATTTTTTCTTCCAGGTAAACCTGCGCAAGTACCAGTTCGAGTATCTGAAAAAACTTGTGGAGGACGGGCAGTTAAACCGGCGTTCTGACCTTTTGATGCTGAGGGAAATGATCCAGACGGTGAAGTCGAATATGCATCGGGATTCGGGACTCGCGGCCCATATGAACGAGCTCTACGATCTCGAAAAAAGCGTAACGCATCGCCTTTTCTTCACAGGAAGGCCTGGCTAAGCACCGCTCATGAGTGCTCCATATGCGAACGCTTCGACACTAATCAGTTCAAGATTATCGATGACGCCATTCCTTAACATAAAATACAGGCATTCCCCTGCCGCGGGTTGCGGAATGCCTGTATTCCATGAATATGCAGGAATTCCACTTAAAGGAAGCGGAAAAATGAAAGTCGGGATCATCGGATTACCCCAGACGGGTAAAAAAAAGTTATTTCAGTTGCTTACCGGAATGAAGTCATTTCATTCGGGTTTGGACGCATCGAAAAGCATGACGGGGGTGGCTGAAATTTTCGATCCGCGGTTCGATGTGCTGGCGGGCCTTTATAATCCCGTGAAAACCGTCCGAGCACGCGTCAACATAGACCTCCTCCCCAGGCTCGAGGCGGCATCGATAAGGGAAGGCGATGTGTTTAAGGACATCGCCGATGTCGACGCACTCTGCCATGTGGTGAGGTCGTTCACCAACGATGCGGTGTACCATGTGAACGGAAGCGTTAATGCCGAACGCGATGTTGATACGGTTAACGCGGAGCTCATCCTTCACGATCTTCTTTTTATTGAAAAACGATTCGAACGCCTTGAGAAAGCCAAAAAGAAGGGAATGGATGAGCAGGTCCGGCGGGAGGGGGCCCTTCTCGGTCGCTTCCGGGAGCACCTGGAAATGGATCTGCCGCTACGCATGCTTGAAATCGATGAGGACGATCGCAGGTTGATCGCAAGCTATCCTTTCATTACCCTGAAAAAAATGATAATCGCGCTGAACGTCTCCGAGGCGGATATTTCAAGCAGCGACGCGTTGACGCGTATGGCCGAGCGGTATCGTGATTACGCAATGGAGGTCATGCAGATTTCGGCGGAACTCGAGTCCGAGATCGCCGCCCTCGAATCCGAAAAAGAGCGCGGTGATTTTATGCGGGAAGCCGGTATCGCGGAGCCGGCAGTGAATCTTCTTTCGCGGCTGTGTATGCGCGCGCTCGGTCTTATTTCCTTTTTTACCGTGGGCGATGACGAGGTACGGCAATGGCTGATAAGAACGGGGTCCAGCGCGCCGGAAGCGGCCGGTGCCATTCATACGGACATGCAGCGTGGTTTCATCCGCGCAGAGGTGATGAAGTATCCCGATCTTAGCGGGCTGAAGAGCGAGGATGCTGTGAAAAAAGCCGGACGGTTCCATGTGATGGGAAGGGAGTACATCGTTGAAGACGGCGATATCATCAGCTTCAGATTCAACGTTTAGGCCTGGCATGCGACACGAAATCAATATCGAGGATGAAGGCATCCTTGCGGGGCTAGTTCGTGACAGGGGCATGGATGCAGAGGTGTTGTCTGCTTTCAAGGAACTTGTGTATGGGTACTACGAGCGACATGGACGGGCCCTGCCGTGGAGAAATGAGGCTCTGACCCCTTATCATGTACTTGTGTCCGAAATAATGCTCCAACAGACGCAGGCCGACAGGGTCGCGAAGAAATTCGGCGAGTTTATCAGGGCTTTTCCCGACATCTGCACGCTGGCCCTGGCCCCGCTTGAGCAGTTGCTCGGAATGTGGCAGGGTCTTGGATATAACAGGCGTGCACTCGCGCTTAGAAAAACGGCATGCATTATCGTAGAACGTCATTGTGGCATTGTTCCGGACAATGTGGACGATCTTGCGGCGCTTCCGGGAATCGGCCGTGCTACCGCTTCGTCTATACTGGCGTTCGCCTATAATAAGCCGGTTGTTTTTATAGAGACCAATATCAGGACCGTTTTCATCCATCTGTTTTTTTCGGACAGGGCGGATGTTTCCGATAAGGAAATTCTGCCACTGGCGGAGTGTGCACTTGACCGGGAGAATCCGCAGAGATGGTACAACGCACTGATGGATTATGGTGTAATGCTCAAGAGCAGGTATGGGAATCCGTCGCGGCGGAGCACGCATTATAAGAAACAGCCTGCTTTTAATGGCTCGCACCGGCAAACGAGGGGCGCGATCCTGAGAGCCGTTCTTGGCAATTCAGGCATTACGGTACCGGCGTTGACCACGTTGCTCGGGTTCGATTCCCATGCGGTGCATTCGGTGCTTGAGGAACTGGTGGAGGAGGAATTCATACGCAGTAATGATGATCGATTATTTATCAAATGATTATGGGACGTCTTCATCCGGTAGCAAAGGAAATTCATTGGCAGGCGCGATTTCAGTGCGTCGTTCCAGCAGTTCCTGAAGATGAGCACGGGTTGTGGATAGAACCATACCTTCTACCAGAAACGGATCATTGGAAATGTCGATAAGCTCGGAGAGCGTGATTTCTATAAATTGTATGGCCGACTTCTTCCGTTTTTTACAACGGGATTTACCGTCCTGGGGTTCTTCGGTCATTGTGCCCTCATATATGTTTTAATAATGAAAAGATGCTGCAGCAGTCGCATATCGTATGCAGATATATGTGGGCCATTTTCAGCGACAGAACAATGATACATCAATTTGTTGTGGCAATATAACAAATGGTTATATTGCCGGGTGCCGCAAGGGGACGACTTTTAGAACAGATGCGGCAGCGCAAAGGGATCGAGTCAACAATCGATAACCGATTATTTTCTATTTATAATTTATGCGATGCATCATAACGGTGAATTTACAAAAGCTAATAGTTAACAGTATTATTTCAAGAAATTTTTTAATTGGGGAAAATTTTTTTGCTTTATGCGAAATCCGATGAACGGTGTTCATAATGTGTAATGGCATTCAGTATTATAGTGAGTCCCCACTATGCAACCTCTGCCCGAGGGAGTGCGGGGTGGTGCGGTCGACCGGAAGTGGATACTGCACAGTCGATGATTTATTTCCGGTTGCATCGATATGTCTGCATAATGGTGAAGAGCCGGTCATAGATGGGGGGACGGGTATCTGTAATGTATTTTTTGAACATTGCAATCTCCAATGTATATTTTGTCAGAATTATCAGATAAGCAGGAATTCGAAACCATATACTACACTGTGCCAGGCCGAGATCGTTTCGTCGGTCTTATCTATTCTGGATATAGGGGTCAGGGCAGTTGGTTTCGTTTCGCCCTCCCATGTCGCGCCTCAGATGATCAAAATAATCAATGCTCTGAAGCGCGAGGGCAGGAAGTTCGCGGCGGTGATGAATACAAACGGGTATGATAAAAAAGATACGCTTGAATCACTTGAGGGAATAATAGACGTTTATCTGCCCGATTTTAAATATATGGATTCCGGTATCGCGAGCGAATATTCAGGTGCAGGGGATTATCCGGAAACAGGGGTCAGAGCCCTGCGGGAAATGTATCGTCAGAAGGGGTCAGAGCTGCATTTCGATTCAGACGGCAACATTCAGTCGGGACTTATTATCCGCCACCTGGTTTTACCGGGGCATGTGGACAACAGCAAACGATGCCTTCAGGCAATAGCGGAGGAGCTCTCCCCATCGGTACACATATCGTTGATGTCGCAATATTATCCGACTCCGGCAGTCAGAAATCATCCCAGGCTTGGAAGAACCGTCTCGGAGGAGGAGTTCTCCGAAGTTACGGAAGAATTAAACCTGCTTGGCTTCAGGCGGGGATGGATCCAGGAGAGAGGGAGCGACAAGTTGTTCCGTCCGGATTTTGGCAAGGACAACCCTTTCGATTATTCGATCCGGCCACATTTACCAGCTTTACGCGTTAAATAATTATCGCCAGGCGCCTGCGATAGGCGTCCTCATAGACGAGAAATTTTTTCAGTCTTTCCCCGGCGGTATTCCCCAATTGCAGGAAATACCGATGCAAATCTACTCTCACCGGGGATTGTTTACCCGTTTCAAGATATGAATGTATGCTGGAATAACGGTATTTCCGCGGACTGTCCGTGGTTTTACTCCGGATCGGATTAAAGGCGAGATACCAGAGCAACCACAAGAGGTAGTATTCGGGATTCTTTGTGCGTTCGATAATGGTGTCGTGATATCGTTCGTTCCAGAAGGGTCCGATTCGCCGTGTCAACCGGTTATATCTCTCGGCGAATCGGGACTTCAGGTACTGTACGATTTTCGAAATAGGAGCACCCCCAGTAATTGTCCTGATAACTACGTGAATGTGGTTATCCATTATCTGGTATGCCGAGAGTTCGAAATCGTATTTTTCCTGCGTCTTGCCCAATACTTCAATTAAAATCTGCTTAAAAAGGTCAAGCTCCATCATCGCCCGCCATTCGATACAGCGGGAGGTTATATGGTATGTGAGGTTTTCCTGCTGGATACGGGTTTTACGGGCCATGTGACACTCCTTTAACGTATCTTAATGGGGTTCTAGAATAGATACGTTTATGGAGGTCGCTAAGTTAAAACTTTTTGAGGGGTCAGAGCATTTTTTTTAAAATTAAAAAAATGCTCTGACCCCATCTTTCGAGTCCTGGCCGGTACCACGGAGTTTTCGACGGCTCTGACCCCTCGATGTCCCCTTTATGTTGGCTTATGGCAATCGGGAGTAATCTTTTAATGCTCTGACCCCTTGGCAAAGCCGGCCTATCACCGCGCCATGACCACTTTCTGGAATGAATTAAGAATCACCCTGCCGGTCGACACGGCCTTCGCCTCGATCTGGATGTAGTAGAGCCCCACGCCGATCTTGCGGTTGGCCTTGTTATCGCCGCGCCAGCCGCCTTCTTTGATGTTTTGCCCTCCCTTGCGGAAAGCGTTGTCGAGGAGTGTCGCGACGGGACGCCCCTTTATGTCGAACACTTTGATGGAGACGTAGGCGTCCTCTGAGAGATAATAGGCCGGGTATGCCACGGGGTTCTTGTCAGTAATGACATTGTTCAGGATACGCGTGGGCCAGGGGGTAAAGGTGGGCTGGGAAGCGATCAGAAAAGTGTGGGGTGCGTTGTTAACGTTGCCTGGCGGCACCTCGGTATCTGAGTCGGTGTCGGTATAAGAAGGGATCCCGCTTTTAATCGTTTCCACAAGAAACTTTACCTGGCTGCCGATGCTAAGCAGGGGACCCGATTCGACGGAATCGGGGAGATAACCAACCCATATGTTGGGCGCGGTCTTTGTGCAGGGGAGCCTCCAGTAATCGGTGTTAAGAATCAAGACAGGGTCCACCACGCCGCCTACAATGAGAACAGGGCCGGCAAAAGGTGAAGCGATTATATTAACCTGGTCGGGTGAGCCGCCAGCGACGGTGACGATGTTTAGAGAGGCCCTAAGGGCCGTTTTTCTGAAAGGCCGGTCCGCGGGGACCAGCGGATTGAGTTTGAAATCGGCCATCGTGTATAAAGTAATCCCGTCGGTCATGGTCACTTCGACCAGGGAGGCCAGGGTGGAGATAGTCCCAAAACCCGGCCCCGGCAGAGGATCATAGGTGACGTTTGCCACAAGAACCTCCTGCCCGAATAAATCAACAGCGGAAATATAATAATCGTAATTTGTAAAGGGCTGAAGTCCGGTTATGGTGGTTGACGCGGTACCGATGACCCCGAGATTTACAAAGGGGCCGCCGGTATTGCGGTCGATCATGATCCAGGGGACGGTAGTGTTATCTCTATAATATACGCGATAAGTATAAAAATCTCCGTCCAGGTCCGGGGCTGCCGCGGTCAGGGGCGTCCAGGCGAGGGTCAGAGAGTAAGGGGTTTGCCCCACCCCTGCGGGATTGAATGACGTAAAAGGGGGGGGACCGTTCTGCCCCGGCGGGTCGTTGCTGTCCCAGTAAACGTAATAGGTGCCCAGGACCGCCTGAGTGATTTTAGCGAAGTCGTCCTGCCCCTCGGCGGCGGCGGTGTCGCCGTCATAAGCGCCGCCGTATACGCGCACGGCGCTGTAGGTAAGCTGCGTGGTGGTGGTGTCGGGGATGTCTCCCGGAACGGCGGGATAATTATTGGGGGCCACGTCCAGCGTGGCAATGCCCTGGTTCGCGCCGTTGGCGATGAGCACGTTATATTCATTCGGCGTACCGGAACTGTCCTCGATCCGTATAGTTGTGTTGCCCACCATGTTCGCCGTGCCGATAATCGGGTCCGGTATCGCCAGTTGGGCCGTCACCCGCACTTGGGTGCCGGGGATGTTGACGCTGCGGTAATAGGGCACCGCCGCGGTGCCTCCCCCATTGATGAATTCGATGTTGTTGACCTGTATCCGGTTGAGAATGACCGAAAGGCTGCTGGTAGGCGTATCGGGGCCGCCGGCGGTGGTAAAATAGGCCCGAACAGTCCATGTTCGGCTGCCCAGGGCTATGCCGTTCAGGTTCATGAATTCGGCGGGTACGGCGAAGCTCACGTCGTTGGTCACCGCGTCATTGACGAAGGCGGCGTCGGCGGCAACAGGTGTCCCCAGGGTTGTGGTGTCGGCGCCGTCAAGCAGGAGCCGGACAGATAAAAGTTCGGCTCCGCCGTTAAGAAAGTACACCTTGTCCGCCAGGGTGGCGCCGGGAACATTGTACACAATGGCGCCGCTTACCGTAAATGGGGTATGCCATGGGTTGATCCTTCCGTCGGCTGCATCGCCATTCTGGGAAAAGTTCAAAAATTGTACGGTGGACCTTACGCCGTAAGATACTATTTTCGTGTCGGTCAAAGTGTTATTGGCCGGTACCGTGGTTGTACAGGAAGCGATGACGTTCCTCGCCGCCGCCCATGCCGATTCTGGCGTGTCCCACCTGAAAGTTATGGTGAATTCAAAAGTGAAGTTATTGAAAGTGCCCGCCGTTACGACGCCGGTTGCGTCGATGGTGCCTGATACCACCGTTACGGGGAAAGCACCAAGGCCGGCCAGCGGGTTTGTGTTTCTCACCACGATGTTCACTGCGTTTGTAATAGTGATACGGATATCGTTTATGTCCCCCCAGGCGGTTGCGTCGGGGTCGATGACATCCACCGTAAAGGTATACGCCTTCCCCGCCAGATAATACCCCAGCCCGTTCGACAGGGCGGTGGGGTTCGCCGGGGTTAGGGTAATCGCGGTGATGGTTCCACGACCCGCTTTCTCGGAGAGCAGCAGAGAAAGGGTGATGATGAACAGCAGCGGGAGGAATCTGGTTTTTTTACGGAGCATGGTTTAAATTATTATTGCCTTAATCCATATTTCTTCTGTACTATATAGGATCGAGAAGATGTATGTTGACCATATATTCATATGCAGCATCCATTGATAACTACATGCCGCAACGATTAAAATGTAAAGAAAAACTATATGCTTCCTGCAAAAAAACAGAAATTAGAAGTTTCCCCTCTTAAACGGGGTTAATGTGATACGAGCAAACCATTACCGGCCTGCGTTTTCCCTGGTGCTCCCGGCCATCATGGCGCTGTTTTTTCACGCCTGCGCGCCCGAAGCACCGAACGTCGAGTTTGGCGCAACCATAGTGCCCGTTCCGGGGCTGCTCCCGGGGACCGAGTTTCTGCAGGTTGAGTCCATCTATCCGAACGCGCCGCTTCCCGCTACCGATCGGTTCCCCGTCGATACTGACGTTGTGATCATGTTTTCCAAACCGGTCAACATGGCTGATATTACGGCGGCAAATATCGACATTCCCGGAGCGCCCGCATTCGGCGTGCCAAGCAGCTTTGCCGGTGGCAAAGGAGTACGGATTCCCTTCGCTATAAATTTTGCTTTTGGCTCGACCTATACAATAACGGTCGACCCAACCGCTATCCGCGATTCCGGTGGAGACTTCGGGATTGCAGGACCCAACGACACAGGAGAATTCACCACCAGTATGGATACAATAGCCGATTACGACCCCGTGGTCATCGCTGCCACCCGGTATCCCGTCGGCGCCGGCCCCTTCAGCCGTGACCAGGATTACGTGGTGGTATCGTTCAACAAAGAAGTTCAGAATGTGACTGCGGCGACGTTTGCCATCGCACCCGTGGCGGCGTCCGGTGCGCCGTATTCCACTCCCGATCAGAAGACCTGGTATCTTCCCCTCAACGTCCTGACCTACGGCCAGATCTATACCGTCGTTCTGGATGACATACCGCCCGGGATACGGGACCTGGGTCTGCGCGAACTGGTCCCAGGCCCCAACAATACCTGGACCTTTACGGTCGAGGCCAACCCCAGCCCTGGCGGTCCCATCACCATAGGCTCGCACTGGATTACGAATCTCAGCGAAAACTCGGCCACCATCAATTGGATCACTAACCTTCCCTTCAGCGGAGCCTCCATCGACTGGGGATTTACCCAGGCCTATGGCAACAACACACCCGAGGCCGCCGGGACCCGCACGGTCCATTCGGTGACGGTGGCCCTGCCAGCGGTTGGGAGCAAATACTATTACCGTATCAATTCCGGGGCCGCCGTGCCGCCCACGGGTAATTTTATATCCCAGTACGGCCTCACCCCCGCGGCCAACCCTGGCAGCCCCGTCAAGGATAACGCCGGTGACAACACGGGCCTGCGGGTTCTGCAGAACAGCGACGGTTCATCGGTTCTGACCTGGACCAACGGCACGAATGTTTACGCGTCCCGTTTCAGCACGGCCGGCGTCTTTTCCTGGGCGGCCGACGGTAACGTGGTCTATGCCAACGGCAGTAATGCCCGCATTTTCGATGATACCGCAGGTTCTGCGATCATTACCTATGAAAACGGCGGCAACCTGTACGCGAAAAAGATAAATAACGGCGGCGCTTTCGGTTTTTACGGAAACGGCTGGGGGTCCGCCGTCGGCGATGCCGGGGTCAACCTGGGCGCCGGCTCGAAGCTTGGCGCGGCGGCGGTAACGAAAACCGTGGTCGACAATAATATTACCGGGGGGTTTTTTACCAGGGCGGATTCGGGTACGACCACCATGAACATCCCGGCCAACGCCTTCTACGATTTTACCGCCGCGACGGACTTTCTCGCGGTGGCGCTGTCCAACGGCGACATCGTCATGGACCCCAACAACCACGACGGCACCACGGTCACCAGGTCAACCAACTTCCGCCATGTGCTTGGTCAGGCAGCGGCTGTCATCGCTTCGGGAGACACGTATGTAATAGGAGACGCGTCGAACACCGTCAACATAACGGCGACCGACCATGAGATTCGGGATACGAACCCGGACGCACTGGTTACTGACTATGTCAGCGGCGCTGATCTTATTTATACCGCCCATGGCTGGATCGCCCCGACTTCTCCGGTGTGGCTCTCGGCGAACGATATTGTGGCGTCCGCCGGCAGTTACGGGAGAATCAACGCGTTGAACCTGGTAAGCCCCATTGCACTGATCGATTCCGGAAACGCCGATGGAGACGGGACCGGCCTTTTACAGCTTCTCGACAGCACAAAACAATGGTTGACTCTCAGTATTGCCAGTGACACTGACCGTGTCCTTAAAACCAGCCCGCCGCTGGTGCTGACGACGATCGCCGCGGGAGGGGTCGCCGACTTTGTTCTTACGCTGAATGCAGATCCTCCTTTCGCCATTGGTGATGCGTATGAAATCTATGACCGCTACTGTAACGACCATTCCCTGGCCACGGACCAGTTTCAGGACTTCTATGAATTTACCGTTAACTGGAACATCGGCATTACCAGCGGCACAGCCTTTGATATCTATGATTTCGATACCATTAATATGACCGGAACGGCAGAAGCACCGCCGGGGAATCCCCTGTATGACGACGCGGCTGATTTCCTAAGCGTCGTGGCGCCCCTGCCGGTGCTGGTGAACGATGTCGTCATCAACACCACCGACTACGCCGGGCCTCCCCATCCCAACCTGGCGAAGGTAACCACCGCCCCCTTCACGGTAAAGACCCGGGCACTGGGCCTCGACACCAGCATCATGGCTAACGGCGAGGAGTACTGGATACTGCGGCTTGTAGACCATACCGTCGCCGCGGACATCATCGAGAGCGGCTCCTCGGACGGGGCGGGAAACCCGCTGATATCGTCGAACGCTTCCTTCATCGTCGCCGGGGTTAAAACGGGTGATATGGTTTATAACATTACCCAGGATCGTTACGCCGTGGTAACCGCCAACCCGACCATTGCCACCCAGCTGGCCTTGAACAAAAACATCTTCACAGGGGCCGGCGAAGAATTCATCGTGATCTCCAGCGACCAGGTGCTGCTGGAGACCGGCACCGTGACGACCGCCGGGAATCCCTTTACCGATGCCAATGCCGACTTCACCGGGGTCAGCATCGGCGATATCGTCCGCAACCAGACGACGGGCGTAAACGCAACGGTGACGGCAAAAACCCTCACAACCCTGACCCTGAATCCCGCCATCGCCATGAATGTCGGTAACCGCTATATTGTCGTGCCCCAGGATCGCGTGCTCTTCGCCTGGCAAAGTGGCAATGATATAGTCGGTGCGCTGGTACGGCAGACAGCGGGTACCGTAGTTAGCGCGCTCAGCATCTGCACCTCCGGCGCTCTCGAGCAGAACCCCTGGGTAATACCGGACGGCACCGGCAACGCTTTCGTGGTGTATCAGTCCGGGGCAAGCATTCGGGCTAAACTGCTGGGCCCGGACGGGAACTTCATCGTCGGGGGACCTGTCGGCGACCAGGGTGTGAACGTCGGCGGCGGAACCATACTGGACATACAATCCGACCAGAATAACGGTTTCTATATACTGTATGACGACGGCGCGAACGTCATGCTGAGGCGTTTCAATAATACGATTACCAGCGTCTGGAGCCAGGCGATAACCGCGTCGGGTTTTGAAGCCGCTTTTATCGTCGATCCCGCTACCGGCAGACCGTTCGTGGTTTATGATAATGGTACGGGTATCGTTACGGTGCAGGCGCGGGATGTGGTCACTGGTGTTGCTGCATTCACCACCGCTGTCATGACAGTGGCAAGCTTTGAACCGAATCCCTTGCCGGCATCGTCGGCAGAATTCCATCTTTCTATTGCTAGCGATAACAACGGGGGTGCCCTTATAAGCTGGATCGACAGCCGGTATTATATCGAAATGGGTATCTGTGTGTTTGTTCAGGCGATTAATAATCTTGGCACCCGTCAATGGGATGCGGATACCGGTCCCGGCTTCGATTTAGAAGGAATACTCTATGGTGTTTTAAATTCATGGGATGATAATGATGGTGTGGTGAAAACCGTTTTCTATAACGACGGCGGTCCTCCCTGGGGAGGTCTTTTCCTCTGGTATGATTACCGCAATAACAGGTCTGATATATACTTCCAAACAAGAACCAATCCATAATCTGATTTGATGCAGGAAAGCATTTTTTAATGAACAACACATGGTAAGCCATGGTTTGATTTTTTGGGCTCTGACCCCTCCCGCCCCTTCCTTCGTCGATCATCCGCGTCCATCCGCGGCTTAACGGTTACATTTCCTTTTACCGTAAGCCCATTTTCCGCCCGGAGCGGCGGGTTTTTAAGGTGAGGGGTCAGAGCCTCTCCTAAAACCATTCCACTTCCGTTTTTTCCAGCCAATCAACCCTCCCTTTCAGTTTCCGCGACGCGGAAACTTTCATATTCGGGTCGATGAAAATTGCCGTAATCCCGGGATGCGTTGTAAGGAATTCAAGGGCTCTGACCCCTCCCATCACGAAAAAGGCTGTGGCGTAAGCGTCGGCAAGAACGGGGTCAGAGCATATCACCGTCACCGACGCGAGCCCCCGGGCAGGGAAGCCCGTTTTAGGATCAATTATATGATGATACCGCTCGCCGTTATAGGTGGCGAACCGCTCGTAATCGCCGCTTGTCACCACCGAATCGCCGTCGCGGGCCGCGATTGCGAGCAGGATTTCCCTTTTGTGCGGATGCATGAGGCCGACGCGCCAGGGTTCGCCGTACTTGTCGCCGGTCACCTTGAGGTCGCCGCCGGCGTCGACGATTGAGGCTCTGACCCCCTCCCGGCGCAGGACCTCGACCGCCCGCCCTATCGCGTACCCCTTCGCGATCCCGCCAAGACCGAGCTTCATTCCCGGCAGTGCGAAGGATATCCGGAGCGAATCGGGGTACATCCGTATCTTTGTATAATCCACCAGCGGGAGCGATCGGGCCACTTGCCGGGCATCGGGCGGACGGAAGTCGTCGCTTCCTAGCCTCCACAGGCGGCCGAGCGAGGCAAAACTGATATCGAAGGCACCCCCGGTGGCGCGCGACACGTCTATGGATTTTTCGACCAGCGCGAAGGTCTCGTTTGAAATGGGGACTGGAGTGCAACCACCGTTGTTGTTCAGTCGGGCGATGTCGCTTCCGGCGCGCAGGGGGCTCATGAGAGCCTCGATCCGCAATATCTCCGAAAACGCCGCTTCCGAGGCTCTGACCCCTGCCTCGCGGGAATCTGCAATAATCGTAATGGTAATGATGGTGCCCAGCATGGGCCGGTTGAAGGTCAAGAGCTCACCCTTGTGACAGCCGATCGCACAGAAGAGGAGAACGAATGGCAGTGCGCAACGGGGGAAGCGTGGGATTGGTCGCATGATCGGGTTCCTCCTGGGGCATCGGGGCGCGAAACGACTGGGCACGGCCGGGCTTGGCGCCGGTGCGCTTTCGGACCGTATATCAGCGTAGAGAACGGTATGCAAATATTTTTCTTGACATCGGGCTGGATGTACAGTAATACAATCATACAATATAGATGGGTGCCGGGAGGCCCGGGGGATCCGTGTCCCGTGGGGGAAGGGGAAAGGCTTTTATACATAGTATTCGGCGTCGTCTGGGGGCATCGCGAGCGATGCCCTTTTTTATTTCTTGACTGGTCGCGGTGGCGGCGGTGTCATATCCCGACCTGCGACAGGGGAAGGGGGTGCCGGTATCGACACGACGGTGCGCATAGGAAGCCTGCGTCTTAAAAACCCGGTGACGGTCGCCTCGGGAACGGCCGGCTACGGCGAGGAACTGGCGGGATACTTTGACATCGCGCGCCTGGGGGCCGTTTTCACCAAGGGGCTTTCGCTTGCGCCCCGTCCGGGCAACAGGGGGCAGCGTATCGTCGAGACGCCCTCGGGCATGCTGAATTCCATCGGTCTGGAGAACGTGGGGCTCGATGCGTTCCTCGAGAAGAAACTGCCCTTCCTCCTCGGGAAGGGCGCCACGGTGATCCCGAACATCGCCGGGCATTCGGTCGATGAGAACGTGGAGCTCTGCCGCGTGCTGGGTCAGACGCCCGGGATCGCGGCCCTCGAGCTCAACGTGTCGTGCCCCAACGTGAAGGAGGGCGGGATGGCCTTCGGGAGGAACCTGTCCACCTTCTCGGCGCTGGTGGGCGCGGTCCGCAGGGTCACGCCGGCGCCGCTCATCGTGAAGCTTTCGCCCAACGTAACCGATGTTACGGAATTCGCCGCGGCGGCGAAGGACTGCGGGGCCGACGCGGTCTCGGCGGTGAACACCTTTCTCGGGATGAAGATCGACGTCGCCACGGGGAGGCCCCATTTTCAGAACCGCGTGGCGGGCCTCAGCGGCCCTGCCATACGGCCCATCGCCGTGCGCATCGTCTACGAGATCTTCGCGAAGGTAGACCTCCCCGTCATCGGTATCGGGGGGATCGGATGCCTCGATGACGTGCTCGAGTTCCTCATGGCCGGGGCGAGCGCCGTGTCGATCGGGACTATGAGCCTGGTGAACCCGCGTACGGCGATCGAATGCGCCGAGGGGCTCGAGGACTACATGAGGGAGCGAAATATCGTCCGCCCGGACGAGATAATCGGCGCGGCGCACAGGATATAATCGATGTATGATGCAGCCCGGGAAGACGGGCATACCCGTTGTGAGCCGGGTGACGCGTTTCCCCGGCCTGTGCCAAGACTGACAATCGAAGGAGTCACCGGTGAAGTACTGGAACACACGACTTAAAAAAATGGCCGAGTACATTCCCGGCGAGCAGCCGGAGAATCTCGACGAATATATAAAACTCAACACCAACGAGAGCCCTTTTTCGCCCTCGCCTGTGGTGCTCGATGCGATAAAAAAGGCCGCCGACGCGTCGCTGCGGCGTTATCCCAATCCCACGACCATGTCGGTCCGCGAGGCCTTCGCGAAGCGTAACGGGCTAACGGCCGAAAACGTCTTCGTGGCGAATGGATCGGACGAAATCTTCACGCTCCTCCTGCGCGGCTTCGTGGATCCGGAAGCGCTTGCCGCGTTCCCCTATCCATCCTATTCGCTCTACTACACTCTTGCCGAGGCGAACGGGGTGCAGTACGAGAGGATTCCGCTCACGAAAGATCTCGACATCAACTTCGCGGACTACCTGAAGAAAAGGTACGCCCTGGTCATCGTCTGCAATCCCAATAATCCCACCGGTCGGGGCGTCGATCTCGGCGCGCTAAAAAATTTCGCCGGTAAATTCAAGGGGCTTCTGGTGGTTGACGAGGCCTATGTCGATTTTTACGGCGAGACGGCCATCGACCTGGTGCGTGCATTCGACAACCTCATTGTCACGCGGTCGTTTTCGAAGTCATATTCGCTCGCCGGCCTCCGTGTCGGCATCGCCGCGGCGAATGCCGATATCATCAGGGGATTCATAAAGCTCAAGGATTCGTACAACGTCGACAGGCTCGCCGAGGCCGGTGCGCTTGCCGCGCTCGCCGACCAGAAGGGCTTTAAATACAACGTCGGCATGGTGCGCGACAACAAGGAGTATCTCGAAGAACGGCTCGGGGGTCTCGGTTTTTCGGTCGTGCCTTCAAAGGCTAACTTCCTCCTGGTCAGGCACCCCGATGTTTCGGCGAAAAAGATCTACGAGGAACTGTACGCGCGGAAGATCCTTGTGCGCTATTTCGCGGGGGCGGTGCAGTCCGAGTATGTTCGTATAAGCATCGGGACGATGATGGAGCTTCGAGCGCTGGTAAAGGAGCTTGAGGCTATAATAAAAGGCGAATGAGATTTCCCTCGGTGTTGGTGATGTAGCTCCGGCTTATGAGCTCCTTCATGGTGAGCTGCTTGTTCTCGTAGCGCACCACGTCCCGCTCGTCGATCCAGATGTTGATTGAAGAGCGCTGTTCCTTTATCTTCCAGTGGAAGCCCACCACCATGCCGATAATCTCGCTCTCGCCGAAGATGGTGGTGCACGAGTTGATGACGGCGAGCACATCTTTCAGGTAGGTTTCGAGCGCGGTCACCGCAATATGCTGGTACGACGAGCCCGCATGCGTCGATTCGTCGAGGGGTATCTCGATGTCGATGCCCAGGTAGAGGTGGTCGCGCAGGTTGAGTTTTTTATCGAAATAAAAGCCGATGCTGTTTTTTGCGATGGAGAACTTGTAATCGGTTGCAAGCGCCCGGGCGACGCCAACAAGGTGGTTCCAGTATCTATCGTGGTATACGGCGCCGTTAGTCGTGTACTGTTTGGGGTCAATCAGAAATTCCTGGAAGCGGGCGGCCTCGCTCTTCGAAAAAGCCAGTATACTTTTTTCCCTTTCGCTGGTCGCCGCGCACTGCACCGATGAAACGATAAGAAGGCCCGCAAGTAAATTAAGAAGCATTTTTCTATCCGCAGAATGATGCCGGTATTTTATTTTTCCCATGGCCGCCGGAGCGAAGCACTTTTTACTGAAAAGTAGCAGCCTGACGCTCCTGCTGTCAAGCAAATATCGCGAAAGCGTCAGGCGGTGCTTTAAAATCGGGCTACCGAAATCCTTGACGGCGTTCGATATAGATACTGATACTGTCATGGCTGAGACCGGACAGAACTGCCAGATCATTGCACGAGGTGTGTGTCGGTGAGAAAAACCGCCCGCTGGATTGTGTTCGCCGTTGCCGCAACCGTTCTTTTTGACTGCGCGTCACCCGCCGTCTATAACCTGCCCGCCAGGAGGCAGAAGCGCGTCTACTCGGGGCTTGAAAACTTCATCGCGAGCGGGGTTGAAGAGTACAGGGGGAAAAAAATCGCGCTGGTCACGAATCATTCCGGCGTCGATTTTAATCTCAGAAAGAACATCGATCTTTTGAGGTGCAAAGGCCTCGAGATCGTGCTGGCCTGCGCGCCCGAGCACGGGCTGTACGGTTACGAGAACGATTATGATTCCATGCTGTACCAGGCGGACTTGAGGCTGAACGTAGTCGTCTACAACCTGCACCATCTTTCCATCGAGCAGCTGCGTCACCTGTTCCGACTGGCCGACGCGGTGATCTTCGACATTCAGGACATGGGGATGCGCTGCTACACCTACGTGTCGTCCCTGAAACAGGTGATGGACGCGCTCAATGGGACCTCGATAGAACTGGTGGTGCTCGACAGGCCGAATCCGCTGGGTTTTCTCGGCATCGACGGCGCCTATCTTCACGACGGATACCAGTCGCGCCATGTCAGCGCGTTTCCATCGACGTTTATCTATAACATGACCATGGGCGAGGCGGCGCGGTTCTACCGGGCCGGATATGCCCGCGACGTGCATCTTACGGTGGTGCCGCTTAAGAATTACCGCCGCGATTTGTTGTACAACGAGACCATGCTGCCGTGGGTGCCCCCCTCTCCCAACCTGCCCACGTATGAATCGGCGGTCGTGTACTCCTCGATCGTGATGATTGAGGGCGTCAACCTTTCGGTGGGGCGCGGTACGACCAAGCCGTTTGAGTACATCGGCGCACCGTGGATAGAGCCCCGCGAGCTCGCGAAGCTCCTCTCCGATCTCAATCTCCCCAATTTCAGGTTTCGCCCGGTCTATTTCTCCCCGACATTCTCGAAGTACACGGGCATGCGTTGCGGCGGTGTGCAGATCTTTTACATGGGCGGGGCCTTCAGTCCGATGGAAGTTTCGTACCGGATTATAACGCTTCTTAAAAATAACTATCCCTATTTCCGCTGGGACCGGCACAGGGGCAGATACCATGTTGATTTTCTGGCCGGAACCGACCTGTTCCGCCGGTATATCGACGAAGGGCGGCCATTCGCGGAATTTGCCGCTCAGATAGCCGGCGGACAGAAGGAATTCAACCGGCAGCGCAAAAAACACCTGATGTATTGAGGGATGTGTCCACTCGCTACATTTCGAGGAAGTCCATGAAGCGCTGGATCGCCTCGGGGAGCGAGCCGGTCTCGTCGGTGTACTTCTTGAATCTGCGCTGGTAAGCGGTCACGTCCCTGGTGTGGATGTTCTTGAACTTGCCGGCGATCTCGCTGAAGGCCGGCATGTTCTCGAGCCTGCCGCGGACGTCCTTCCTGAACGGAATGTAGCGGTAAAACATTTCGCGCACAACGGTGTTGAGCTTCATGATGCCGTCCTTCTCGAAGAGGACCCACATCACGTAGTCTTCGGCGAAGCGGTCGCGGTTGGTCCGTTGGGGTTCTTCTTGAAAAAATTGACGTAATCGAAATAGATGCCGGTAAGCCCGCCCTCGACGGGATCCGCCCACATGGCGCCCTTCAGCGAGCGGTTGAGCTCCCAGCGGAAGCATGCGATAGTGTGCGCCAGGCTCTTCACGATGTCGCCCATAAAGAGGATGGGGATGACAATCCGCCCCCTCGTCCGGCGGTTGGTGCCGTCGAGCTCCTGCCACAGCATGGTCTTGGTGCCGAACGACGGCAGCAGAATGAAGTTCGGAATTACTTCATCCTGGATAATCTCCCGGGCCTCGCCGATTCGCTCAACGGTCTCGCGATAAAAGGCGGAGAAGTCGATCTCCCTGAGCGAGAGCACCGTGGATTCAAGCTTCTTTTTCGACAGGATGAAGTTGGCCGGGTTCCCCCGCATTACCAGGGAACTCAGGATGGGAAACGCGGTGGCCGTGGAGCCCGAGCAAACGGTGATGGTGTTCAGAAGCCGGTGGTCGATTTCGTACATCATCTTGTTGATGCTTTCCTCGTCCGCCCCGGGCTTTCCGGTTTGTCCCTTTTTCTTGTGCTTCTCCTCCTCGCGAAGGTGCGCCTCGTAGGTGAGGCCCATCTCGGTGATACTGGGGTTCTCCTTTCCGTCATAGATCCTTTTCAGGAATTCGTGTTCGTGGTAGATGGGAAGTCTCGATGATTCCGCCGAACGCATGGATATCTCGTGCAGCTCCTCGATCTGCTCCTGCTCAAGCATTGTTTCGTCGAGAAAGCCGAAGTTCAGCATGAGGCGCACCGGAGCGGGCATGGTCGATTCGTTGTGGCTGCGCAGGAGGACCTGCTTGTAGAGGTCGAGATAGAGCTTCGTTATGAAGCGTCTGATCTTTCTTCCCTCCGGCTCGGTGTTGAACGGATTCTGCATCTTCTTGAAGTCGTTGAGCACCTTCAGGAAGTTCTTCTGGAATTCCTTGTCGATGAGGGAAAACTCGAATATCTGCTGGATCGAATTGACGTAATCCTTCCCGAGGGAACTCACCTTCCTGACCGCGGGGCGTTCCTCGGCCCGGCCCTTGTCCTTCTGCGAAACGTAGAGCTCGTGCAGTTTCTTGAATCCGGGAAATATCTCCGAAAGCTTTTTGCCCGAAAGCTCCTCGAAGAACGAGTGCACCTTTACCGCCACCGAGAGAAAATTCTTCAGGAAATCCGCGGTCAGCCTGCCGGTGCGCTGCCAGGTCGCGAACGCGCCGGAGTCGATGAGCACGCTCGTCCAGCTTCCCTCCTGGCCGAACAGCACGGTGAGCTCATCGTCGATCAACGTGTGGATGGCCTCGATGCGGTCGAGAACTTTCAAGAGATTGTCAGAAATAGTCTCGAACATGTACGTGGCGATGGAAGGGTCTCTTTTGACAACTCCGATGAGAACATTTATGTCGAGCTTTATGAACTTGTTGATGAAATTACACTGCTTCAGGTCCAGGATGGTTTCCATGGGGAGGCCGGGAAACGAGTATTTTTTCTTGAGCACGCCGCTGTTGTCGGCAATTACGAATTTCGCGTCGAAACTTCCCGGGAAGCTCCCGCCGTTCAACACGTAGGTGTCGTAAATGGCGTCGGCCCGCGGCTGGAGCTTTTCGGGAAGGGGTCCCTGTGAGAGGGCCTTGTACACCAGGCAGATGTTGTCATTGATGCGGGCTATGTTCTGGTAGAGGCTGGTGTAGCGTGACGCGTCCGGTATCGAGAGCTCGAGCCTGCGGAAAAGGTTTGACAGTATGTCGACCGCGAGCGGGGTGTTGTCGGTTACAATCTGCTGAAAGCCCCCCTCTTTGATGGGGTACTTCGAGATATACGAGTCTTCGATGGCCCGTATGGATTTCTTGTACGGTTCGGCGAAAAGGATGCTCAGACCCGAGATCAGGTTCTTCTCCTTGATGGTGCCGACCCTCTTGCTCTTGGAGAGGAGTATGTCGGTATGGAGCTCTTCATATTCCGGCGGTGCGGAGAGTATCTCGAGCGCGCCGCTGTGCATATAGTACATGAACCGGGGCTCCTCGCCCTGGCGGATGAGAAGCTGTCCCTTTTTAACAAGGTCGCCTTTTGAGCTGTCTGTGCTGGGGGTCATTGTCTGCTTTCTCTGTTATCATTTCGGTGCGGCGGTGCCCGGCACGGCTCCCGACCGCCTCACACCGGAGAGGGCGAACGTGCCTCACCATGCCGTATTCCCGATTTTAACGCTGATCGAATCGCGACCATGGCAACGGAAGGTAATGATATATTAAATAACGGCATTTTCAATAAATAAATTTAGAGGGTCTTCTTTTTTATCGAGGAGAGGTAGTCGTCCCATTCGGCCGGGAGGAGGTTCTTCTTTCTGTTGTTGCACTCCTTGCATGCGGCGACGATGTTGAAACGCTCCGATTTCCCGCCGCGCGAAAGCGGGATAAGATGGTCCATGGTGAGAGCGGCCGGTTGCACGCGGTTTCCGCAGTAATGGCACACCCCCGGGGCGATTTTCTTGCGCCACCATGCGGTCGAGCGCAACTCGCGCGCCCGGTGCTTTTCGCGTGACGCGTCTTCTTCCGCCGTGTTGAGGAATTCTCCGGTGCCGGCAGGGCGCCGTCGGGAGCTCTTTTGTCTGTCGTCATGCCGCGTCATCGGTTCATCCTGTAGTTTTGCTCCGTTTACTCAAAACGATCCCCCACTCCCGGCCGGTAGCCGTTTATGAACGAGAGGCCGTCCATCACCCTTTTTGTCCCGGGCTGAAGCGACAGTATCTCGATCCAGCCGTCCGCGGTACCCGCAAACAGCCGCTTCTTCTGATGGATGAGCACTTGTCCGGGCGCGGCGGGCTCCCCGGGGCCGCCTTCGTCGGGCTGTGAGGTCTTCCAGATCTTGATATGGGCGCCGCGAAACCCCGTCCAGGCACCGGGTCGGGGGTTTAAACCCCTCGCCAGATTGTGGATACTCATCGCCGTTGCGTTCCAGTTGATGTGCGCGAGTTCGTGGTCAATCTTTCCGCAATAGGTGGCTTCCGTTTCGTCCTGGGGGCGCGGCCTTGCGTCACCGCTGTCGAGGAGGTCGATTGCCTTCAGCAAAAGCCCCGCTCCAAGCGGCCGCACCGCGTCGTAGAGGTCTGCGGCAGTGAAGCCGGCGGGAATGGGAAGCCTCTCCTGTACGATGATGTCGCCCGCGTCGAGGCGTTCGTTGATCATCTGCACCGTAACGCCCGTCTCGGTCTCGCCGTTAATAAGCGCCCACTCAACAGGGGCCGCTCCGCGGTAGCGCGGCAGAAGGGAGGGGTGAAGGTTGATGGTTCCAAGTCGCGGCATCTCGAAGACCTCGCGCGGAATAATGCGTCCGAACGCGACGATGACGAACAGATCGGCGCCTTCGAGCTCGAGCGCGTCGATGAAGCGTTTTTCTTTCAGGTTTTCGGGATGATGGAACTTAATGCCGTGTTCGAGCGCGACCTCCTTGGCGGGGCAGCACTGGACTTTCAGGTGGCGGCCGCAGGGTTTGTCGTCGTTGCTGACGATAAAAGCGACGTCGTGGGCCCTTGCCAGTTCCCCGAGGCAGTAGGCCGCTATCTGCGGCGTCCCGAAGAAGCCTATCCTCATTTCCTTTTATTGAGCTTTTTTATTTTTTTAAGTTCTGCGGTGAGCTCTTTGCGGTCATGGTCCTCGAGATAATCGATGAAGAGCTTCCCATCGAGATGGTCGATCTCGTGCTGCAGGACGCGCGCGAGGAGGCCCCGTGCGTCGAAGCTTATTTCCTTCCCTTCGGGCGTTACCGCCTTGACCGATATCTCAAGCGGCCGGGTAATCATGGCGTTGATGCCCGGCACCGACAGGCAACCCTCCTCGTACGGACCGAGTTTATCCGAGCGGGCCGTGATGACGGGATTGATGAGCGCAAGGATCGGCCCCTTGTACGACTCGATATCGAGTATTAGTAGCCGCTGCGATACGCCCACCTGCGGCGCCGCGAGGCCGATACCGCGCGAGCCGTACATCACGTTGAACATGGACTCTATAAGGTCGATCGTCTCCTGGTCGACATTGCTGATCTCCCGGGCTATTTCCCGGAGGGTTTCATTCCCATAAAAGACGAGATGGTTGTTGGCGCCTTCCATCCTCAGTATCTCCGCACTGTATGGTCGATGATGTCCGTTCGCCGCGCGGTCGAAACAAGCGGAATATGCATCCCGCGTCCCGCCGGGCGTTTCCGGATTTCGCGATAGTAACAATATACCATGAGATACATATTAATCAAGTCTCCGGTGGTTTCTTTCCGGCGCGGTAGCGTAACTTTTACGCCATGCGGATATTTAATCAAGGAATTATTTGTCAGGGGGATTTCTTGTGGAAAAGTATTGACACCATATTCTTCCGGTATAAACGTGCATATTCCCGGCGCTGGCAAGGAAGTGGTTCCGGCAGGCGCGGGTTGAGACTTTAATCTTTACGGGAGGTTCCCCGGGGAATGAAGGAGCGCGGGGGGGTGCATTGCGGATCCGCTCTTCGGCTGGCTGTCGCCCTGACGGTCGTCATACTGTGCGCTCCACCGGCCCTGGCGGCCGTCGACTCAGCTCCGGAGATGCAGATCGAGCGGGTACTCGCCGACTACGCGCGCGTACTTTCCACCAGGGGCTGGAAGGTCTTTCGCGACGAACCCGGTGCGCTCAGGGCGTACCGCCTGCGTAACGATTACGAGGAGCTTCGGACGGTGATTAACGGCTCCCGGGACGGCGACTTCGAAACGTATGACATTAGCATGTCCTACGACGGGACGGAACGCGAGCGAAGTTTCCGCATACGCAAAGCCGGATCCGATACGGCCGGGACGGATCCCCTTCGGGTGCTGCTTCCCTATCTGCTCGAAGCGCTGGAATACCGCGGGCCGCGCCGCCTGAGCGCCTATGAAGCGTCGGTTTCGGCCGGCTATAACCGTTTTCATGAATTCGAGCCCTATCCGCGCTGGCGGATCGGGACCCTGCAGCTTGGCTTCGATCTCCTGAGCGATCCGGCGCGGCACTTGAATGAGCCAAGAACCGTTCTTTCGCTCGGCGATTATTTCCATTTTCAGGGATACCTGAACCTCAGCCCCGAGTGGAAGGACGTATGGTACGATTTTACCCTGCTGCTTGCCGGCATGCAGACGCTCGCTCCGGGTGCCGACCGGCCCGCGCGCTCGGTATTCGGGTTGTTCTCCGGGATAGAGCTTTTCCGTCCCTCGCTCAACTTCAAGGAATTCATGTGGAGCGACGGCACCTATGAGGATCATCCCCACATCCAGTATTTCCTTCTTAAACCGTTCGTACCGGGGGTCATCCATCAATGGGGGCGCGACCGGCGTTACAGCCTTTCGGCCTTCGGCACGGCGGCCCTGTCGGTCAATTCATCGCTCTGCGCGACACACGTTACCGAGGCGGAGGAGGACGATTTAAGCCCGATATTCCGGTCGAAGTTTTACGGAAACCGCAGGCAGAATTTCTACTACAGCTGGTCGATACCGCTGGCCCTGTCGTTCGCGGCGGACCGGATCGGTCCGTTCCGCTTGAAGGCAAGTTACCGGGTGTATTACTTCTCGCCTGTCGAGGAGGAGCGTGCATACGATATTCTGAACGTCCCCGGCGGTTCGGTCGGGCTGTACCTCGTGCGCGGGGTGCTCGCCACGGCCGGCTACGAGTACTGGCATGTGTACAGTCGTCTCCAGGAAAAAACAAGGCAATACTCGTGGCACAGGGTGTTTTTCGGACTGGAGTGTAAAATTGGCAAAGGGGCGCATTCCCCGGGGAACGGGTAACGCACGGTGGTCGGTTTAAATATACTGCGCTCATCTGTACACAGGGCCTCCCGGTCCGGCTTGTTGGCCGCGGTGATGCTCGTAACGATCGCGATCGCGTCCACGGCGCCGCTCAAAGCGGCCGAGCGGCGGGAAACGGTAAGCCTCAATCTCGTCGACTCCGATCCGGCATTCCCCGTGCTCGGAAATCATTATATGAACGGCTTTTTCGAGGGATATCACGCCATTGTGCGTTACGTGCGTACCGCGGACACCCCGGGAGTGGATGAGGGAGTTTTGCTCATCAGCAAACGGATCCACTGCGAGGGCCTCTACGGGGTTGGTTTCGTCCTGTACCCGAAAAACAACGGGGGACTTGTTTCCCGTGTGCAATGGGCTGTTCCGGACGGAAGGGACTTCGAGCGCGACAGCGTCGAGTCGCTTCGGGGGGTCCTCGATGTAGCCCTGCCGTCGGGGAGCGGGGAACGAAAAAAGTCGGTGCTCGCCTACGGGCTGGGGTCAGATGACCGGCGCATAACCGACCTTGTGTACGCGGAGCGGGATGGCGAGACGGTCATACAGGGCTATACCGTCGAGGTGACCGTACCGCCGTCGAGTTCCGCGAGGTTCTGGCGGTCGTTTGGGGGGATCGTACTCCTCAACGGGCTGGGCGAGATCGATTATATGATAAACATCGGCACCAACACCGATGACTGGAAATATCCCCTTTCGGTCGCCGGTTTCAAGCGCAAGCTCGCCGACGGCATGACGCTGGACGCGAACAACTTCACCACCAACTGCGTCGGCCACGTCTACTCGGGAAATTTATATTACAACGCCGCGCGCAGCAACGGCTACGGCTTTTTCAGGTCGATGATGTTTTCAATTGGCGGGAGCCTGATGTGGGAATACCTGGGCGAGTTCAAGGAGGAAGCCTCGCTGAACGACCTGTTCACCACCGGCATCGGCGGCGCGCTCTTCGGTGAAGCCTTGCACCAGACCGGACTCTTCGTGGAAAAGAACATGAGTCCGGGATTCTTCCGAAGCGCCCTGGTGCTGGTAATCGATCCGTTCCGGGTGATCAACCGGGCGATCGATCGTTCATGCTCCTCCTCGTATAAAATAAACGTAAGTTTTGTCAGCCCCGCCCAGGCGGCCGCGGAGGGCCTTCGCAGGAGGCAGTGACCGGCCCGTGTTTAATTTTGACGCGCAGTGCTTTCCGTGGTATTAAAATATAATTGACATTTAACGCTTTTATGACACTGAATCTTTCTTTACTATATAGAGCGGTGCGAAAATGGGGAGATATTTCCATCGTTTGATTTTTCAGAGCGTTCGGCGAGTGTCGGCGCTGATGTACAGCTTAAAAGGGTGCGGGGAGAACTGCCGTGAAAATGACGGGTGCTGAAATTATCGTTGAATCCCTTAAGAAAGAGGGAGTTGAGCATGTTTTCGGCTATCCGGGCGGTGCGGTAATCCCGATCTTCCATCAGCTCTTCAACGCGCCGTTCAACTTTTATCTCGCGCGGCACGAGCAGGGCGCGGTGCACGCCGCCGACGGCTATGCCCGCGCCTCGGGCAGGGTGGGCGTGGTGATCGCGACCTCCGGCCCGGGGGCAACCAACCTGGTTACCGGCATCGCCACCGCCTACATGGACTCGGTCCCGCTGGTCATATTCACCGGGCAGGTCTCGACCGAGATGATCGGCAACGACGCCTTCCAGGAGGCCGACATCACCGGCATCACGCGGCCCATCTCCAAGCATAACTATCTCGTCCAGAACGTTGACGATCTGGCGCGCATCATCAAGGAATCCTTTTATATCGCCTCCACCGGCCGACCGGGACCGGTCGTCATCGACGTGCCGGTGGACGTTTCGAAGGCGGAGACGAAGTTCGCCTACCCGGAGCACGTGCATCTTAGAAGCTACAAGCCGGTGTACAAGGGACATCCGTTGCAGATCAGCAAGGCGTGCAGGCTCATCGAGCAGGCGAAACGCCCGGTCATCTATTCTGGCGGCGGCGTGATCAGCTCCAACGCCTCCGGGGAGCTTCGCGAGTTCGTGAAGAAGACCGGCATTCCCGTCACCACCACGCTCATGGGGATGGGAGCGTACCCGGAGACCGACGCTCTTTCGCTCAAGATGCTCGGCATGCACGGCACCTGTTACGCCAACCAGGCGGTCCACGATTCCGACCTGCTCATCGCCATCGGGGCGCGCTTTGACGACCGCGTCACCGGCAAGATCTCAGAATTCATTCCGGAGGCGGAAGTCATTCATATCGATATCGACCCCTCATCGGTGAGTAAAAACGTACAGGTACACGTTCCTATTGTCGGAGACTGCAAACACGTGCTCGCCGAGATCAATAAAGCCGTGAAGGCCCCGGACATCGGCGAATGGATCCAGCGGCTGAAGAAGCTCAAGGCGGACAATCCGCTGACCTACAGGGACAGCGAGGCGAAGATCAAGCCGCAGTACGTGGTTGAACGGGTCTACGCGCTCACGAAGGGGGAGGCCGTCATCTGCACCGAGGTGGGGCAGAACCAGATGTGGGCGGCCCAGTTTTTCGAGTACACCGAGCCGCGCACCTTCATCTCGTCGGGGGGGCTGGGTACCATGGGTTTCGGCTTTCCCGCGGCCATCGGCGCGCAGATCGCCCGGCCCGACCGGCGCGTGTTTGACATCGCGGGCGACGGCTCGATCCAGATGAACGTCCAGGAGCTCATCGTCGCGGTGCAGCACCGGCTTCCGATCGTCATCGCCATACTCAACAACGGCTTCCTGGGGATGGTGCGTCAATGGCAGCAGCTCTTCTATGATAAACGATATTCGCACACCTGCATCAGCTTCGCCCCGGACTTCGTCAAACTCGCCGAGGCCTATGGCGCGGCGGGAATCCGCGTCGAGAAGAAGAGCGAGGTGGACGAGGCCATCGCAAAGGCACTCTCCATTACCGACCGGCCCACGGTCATCGACTTCCGCGTGGACAGGGAGGAAAACGTCTACCCTATGGTCCCCGCGGGCAAGACCATCAAGGACACCATCACGAGGGAGCTGTTATGAGGCACGTCATATCAGTCAAGGTGGAGAACAAATCCGGCGTGCTCGCGCGGGTGGCGGGCCTCTTCTCCGCGCGCGGCTACAACATAGATTCGCTGGCGGTGAGCCAGACCGAACAGGAAGACGTGTCCATGATGACGATCGTGGTGCGGGGCGATGACCGCATCATCGAGCAGGTGAAAAAGCAGCTGAACAAGCTCATCGACGTCATAAAGGTGTCGGACCATTCCGATTACCCCTCGGTCCAGCGCGAGCTCGCCCTGGTGAAGGTGAACGCGCAGCCGGCCAAGCGCTCGGAGGTGTATCAGCTTGCCGAGATATTCAGGGCGGAAATAGTTGACATATCGCTGAAAACCATTACACTCGAGCTCACCGGCGAACCGGA
>JALOTJ010000093.1 GCA_025457965.1 Spirochaetota bacterium
GTCGCGGATGCCCTCTATGTACAGGGAGATGGCCTTCGTCTGTTCGTCCTCGCCGAGGTACTCGAGCGCGTCGATGATGGATATGTCGGCCTCGTTCCCCACGCTGAGCGCCTTGCTGAAGCGGATGCCGCGCTTGCAGAGGTATTTGACCGTCTGGGTGACGTAGGTGCCGCTCTGCGAGGCGAAGCCCAGGTGGCCCGGTTTGACGATGTGCTCCATGATGGTGGTGTTGAGCGAGATGGCGGTGTTGATGATGCCCATGCAGTTCGGCCCGATGAAGCGCATGCCGTGGCGCCGGGCGGTTTCGACCAGTTCCCGCTCCATGTCTTTTCCCGTATCGCCGGTCTCCTTGAATCCGGCGGTGATTACAATGGCGTACCTGGTGCCGAGTCTGCCGAGCGAATCCATGACTTCTGTAACGTTTTTCGAAGGAATGATGATGATCGCCAGGTCCGGCGCCTCGGGCAGGTCCTCCACCGCGCGGTATGCCCTGCGGCCAATTACCGTTTCGTCCTTCGGGTGGACCGGATAAAACCTGCCGGCGTAGCCGTCCATGGTGATGCTGAGGGCATGCATGGTCCCCATTTTCAGGAAGTTATTGCCCGCGCCGATTGTGGCGATAGATGCCGGGTTCATGAGTCTGTGCAGCGGGTTGATGCTCATGGTCGCGCTCCGATTGTCCGTTTTTCGGCGCGGCGGCGCCTTGTATCCCCATCTTTACAACGCGCAAGATTTTGCGCAATAAAAAAACCGAACGATCGTTCTATTTTTTTAGTTGACATATTCGTGATTATGCACGGACGCTCTTTTACGGGGAGAGAACGATGAGCACACTTTACATGGTACGGCACGGCCAGGCCTCCTTTGGAAAGGAAAACTACGACAGGCTTTCGAAGCGGGGCGTGGAGCAGGCGGTCATCCTGGCGGAGTATTTTCTGAAGCTGGGCCTGCGCTTCGACGCGGTGTATTCCGGCGCGATCGAGCGGCAGAAGCGCACGGCGCTCGAGATCATAGGGCTCTACCGCGGGCGGGGCGTGCGGATGCCGGACCTCGGGGTCATGCCCGAGTTCAACGAGTACGATTCGAAGGCCATCATCAAGTCCCAGCTTGCCGAGCTCCTCGACGAGGACCCGGCGCTGGCGCGGGAGCTCGAGAACATCTATACGGACAGGAAGTCGTTCCAGCGGATATTCGAGAAGGCCATGGTCCGCTGGGTCATCGGCAGGTTTGACAAACCGGGGGTGGAGAACTGGAAGAGCGTGAAGGCCCGCGTGGCGAAGGGGCTTTCAGCGGTCATGGCCGAAAACGGCCGCGGCAGTACCGTGCTGGTGGTGGCCTCGGGCGGAACCATCTCGGCGTCGGTTCAGTACGCCATCGACACGCCCGACGTCACGACAATGCATATCTGCTGGCAGATCATCAACACCTCGATCACGAAGTTTATGTACGATGGCGACCGGATCACGCTCTCGTCGTTAAACGCGGTTCCGCACCTCGAGGAGAAAAACGAAAAGGATATCATCACGTATAGATAGAAGCAGCGGCGCATCCGGCCGGCCGGTCCGGAGGGGCGCACGTCACCACACATGGAGGAAAACTATGGACTTTGAAATCACCGAAAAGATGCAGGCGATACGCGGCATGATCCGCGAGTTCGTGGACAGGGAGCTCATTCCGCTCGAGCCGGAGTTCACCACGAAGGAGTTCAGGGAGATGCTGCCGGTCCTCGAGGAA
Organism: Spirochaetota bacterium; assembly: GCA_025457965.1. Lineage (GTDB taxonomy): Bacteria > Spirochaetota > UBA4802 > UBA4802 > UBA5368 > MVZN01. The sequence continues at coordinate 1,735 of JALOTJ010000093.1, forward strand.
AAGAAGCGGATGGTCAAGAAGATGGAGCTGTGGGCGCCGAACCATCCGACGGAGTTCGGCGGCATGGGGCTCGATCTCATGGAACACGCCCTGGTGTCGGAAGAGCTGGGGCGCAGTCCGCTGGGGCACTTCGTCTTCGGCTGCCAGGCGCCCGACGCCGGGAACATTGAAATCCTGCATAAATACGGGACCGGGGAACAGAAAAAGAAATATCTGCGCCCGCTCGTCGAGGGAAAGATACGCAGCTGCTTCTCGATGACCGAGGTCGAGATGCCGGGATCGAACCCGGTCATGATGGACACGACCGCGGTGAAGGACGGCGGCGATTACGTCATAAACGGGCAGAAGTGGTACAGCTCCTCCGCCGACGGCGCGGAGTTCGCGATCGTCATGGCGGTCACCAATCCCGAGGCCGCTCCCTATATGCGCGCCAGCATGATCATCGTCCCCTGCGACACGCCGGGTTTCAACCTTGTGCGGAACATCCCCGTGATGGGCCACTCGGGAAGCGATTACTTCAGCCACGGTGAGATCCTGTATCAAAACTGCCGCGTGCCGCAGGAGAACCTGCTGGGCCCCGAGGGGCACGGCTTCGTGATCGCGCAGGAGCGCCTGGGGCCCGGGCGCATCCACCACTGCATGCGCTGGATCGGGATCTGCAACCGCTCCTTCGACCTCATGTGCTCGCGCGCGGCGAAGCGCGTCATCTCCCCCGACGGCAAGACGCTCGCCTCGCGCCAGATCATCCAGCAGTGGGTGGCCGAGAGCGCGGCGGAGATACAGGCCGCGCGCCTCATGACGCTCCACGCCGCATGGAAGATCGAGCGCTTCGGCGCAAAGGAGGCGCGCGACGACATAGGCCTGATCAAGTTTGTCGTGGCCAATACCATGCAGCGCGTGATCGACCGGGCGCTCCAGGTGCACGGCGGGCTCGGCATGACCGACGACACGATTCTCGCTTTCTTCTTCCGGCACGAGCGCGCGGCGCGCATCTACGACGGCGCCGACGAGGTGCACAAGTCCTCGTTCGCGGGACGGCTGCTGCGGACCTACGAAAAGCGCACGGTGCGCTGATGGCGGCGGGGACCCGACGGTGAAGTACCGCGATTTCAAGAAACTCGTCGATCTTTCGCGCGAGGCGATCTGCGCCGAAATATTCGCGGAGAACCGCGCCACGATCAAGGTAAAGAAGCAGACGGTCGCGGTGCGCAACCTCGTAAAGATATTCGACGCCACGCTGGCGCTCTCCAACGCGCGGGGATTCCACGCCATGAGCCTGCGCGATCTCGGGAAGGCCACGGGGCTTTCCATGGGGGCACTGTATTCGTACTTTTCAGGGAAGGAGGGACTCCTCGACATGATCCAGGATCAGGGTGCGCGCATCGTTTCGCGCGTGCTTTCGGAGCAGATCGACGCGAAGGAGCCTCCTTCCGGGCGTCTGCGCCAGGCGGTGCGCGCGCACCTGTATCTCAGCGAATCGCTGCAGCCGTGGTTCTACTTCTCGTACATGGAGGCCCGCTACCTCGACCGAGAGCGGCAGAGGAAGGCGATCGCGGGCGAGATCTACACCGAGGGGCTCTACGGCGGCATTATCGATGAGGGAATGGCTGACGGAAGTTTCGCGTCGATGGACGCGGCCCTCGCCGCGGCGGCCGTGAAGGCCCTTCTGCAAGACTGGTATCTCAAGCGCTGGAAGTACTCCTCGCGCGGTGTGACGGTGGAGGGCTATTCGGCGTTTCTGATCGATTTTATCGAGGCGTACCTCACCCGCGGCGGAGAAAAGCGGGTGGGGAAGAAAAGAGACGGAGGGAAGCGGAATGGACCTGATAGACGGCGCGGCATCCGTGCGCGAGGGTGAACAGATCGACCTGGCGCGCGTCGAGGAATTCCTTAAAGACAGCATCCCCGGCCTTTCGGGGAAGCTCGAGGTCGGACAGTTCCCCAGCGGCTTCTCGAACCTGACCTATCTGATCTCGGTGGGCGATCGCGAGATGGTGCTGCGCCGCCCGCCCTTCGGCAAGAAAGCGAAGACCGCGCACGACATGGGACGGGAATACCGCATTCTGAAGGCGCTGCGGCCCGTCTATCCCTACTGCCCGGAGCCGCTCGTCTACACCGAGGACGAATCGGTGATGGGATGTCCATTCTACGTGATGGAGCGCATAAAGGGAATTATCCTGAGAAAGAACCTTCCGAAGGGCATGACGCTTGCCCCGGCGGACGCCCGCGCCCTCTGCGAGCGGCTCGTCGACGTGCATTGCGAACTTCACGCGATCGACTACAAAGCCGTGGGCCTGGGCGATTTCGGGAAGCCCGAGGGCTACGTGCGCAGACAGGTGGAGGGATGGAGCGGCCGCTACCGCGACGCCCGCACCCCCGACGCGCCGGACTTCGAGGCGGTGATGGAATGGCTCGCCGCGAAGATGCCGCCCGACTCTCCGCACCACGCGATCGTACACAACGATTACAAGTTCGACAACGTGGTGCTGGACGCGTCGAATCCGCTGAAGATAATCGGCGTGCTTGACTGGGAGATGGCGGCCCTCGGTGATCCGTTGATGGACCTCGGGAGCTCGCTCGCCTACTGGGTGGAGAAGAGCGACCCGGAAAATTTCCAGGCCATGCGCCTGGTGCCGACGAATATCGACGGCGCGCTCACACGGGACGAGATCGTGGCGCGCTACGCGGAAAAGTCGGGGATATCCGTCGGGCGCTTCGATTATTACCTATGTTTCGGCCTCTTCCGCCTTGCGGTCATCGCCCAGCAGATCTATTACCGCTATTACCACAGGCAGACGAAGGACGAGCGCTTCGCGATGCTCATCTTCGCGGTGAAGATTCTCGAGGAGACGGCGCTGAAGGTGATCGAGCGGGCGGGGTAAACGGGGCGCGGCCGGCTCGGTTATACCGGCCGGAAATCGGGTGTCCGTTGTCTCCGCCGTGGTTTTCATGTATCCCGTATTTTCCGTACCGGTTACCGCGTGAATTAAATAAAGTGAGATGCGTGATTGCCCGCCCGAGGACCGCATAAAAGGGATTCCAGGTTTGCCATCGGAAACTCTTTAAAAGTCGATTCGGAAGAAATCGCCGATTAAGGCAAGGACTCGTCATACCCGGCGATTTACGGCTCGTTTTAAGAAAAGGACCGGTGCCGGATTCAATGAGGCCGGCACATCTTCCCGCGGCATGTGCGACATGCGATAATTGTCGTTAGACGAAAGTAGTCTTGATTGAAAGTCGAAAAATATTGACATTTTAACCATCAACTGTCATTGTTTTGTAAACAGTCGGAACGTATAAGCGCGGAAACCCGGAAGAGGCGGAGGTGCTGTTATGAATGACCTTATGGACCAGGGCTCAATCAATAAAGAGAGTATTATCGAGCTTGCGGTGCGACATGTGTGCCCGGGCAGGGTGGCCGTTTTCAAGCAGCTCGGGGCGGTCCCGGTCATGGGGAGGCGGGAAGGCAATTACTTCTGGGACCTGGACGGCCGCAAACTTTTCGACGTCCATATCAACGGGGGCACCTATAACCTGGGCCATCGAAATGCCGAGGTGATCGCGGCGCTGAAAGAGGCCCTGGGCCATTACGACATGGGCAATCATCATTTCGTTTCGGTGGCAAGGACGCGGCTGGCGGAACAACTGGTGTCGCTCGTACCCGGGGACATGCAGTACTGCGTGTTCACCGCGTCCGGTGCCGAGGCGATCGACGTGGCGATCAGGTCCGCGCGCCGTGCGACGGGCCGGCGGAAAATAATTTCCTTTATCGGCTGTTACCACGGCCACGGCGGCATCGGCCTGCGCGCCGGGGAGGCCGAGCAGGCCCGGTTTTTCCTTTCGGAACAGCCGGAGGATGAGATACTAAGGGTGCCCTTCAACGATCAGGGGGCCATGGAACAGGCCCTCGCGGGAGGTGACGTCGCGGCGGCGCTCTGCGAGATCATACCCGCCACCAGCGGCTTCCCCATGCCCTCGCCGGGGTATTATCCCGCGATAAAAAAAATGTGCGTCGAGAAGGGGACGTTTCTCGTCGCCGACGAGGTGCAGACCGGCCTGATGCGGACCGGTGAAATGTGGGCCTGCCGGGGTTACGGCATCGAGCCGGACATCCTGGTGACCGGCAAGGGCCTTTCGGGCGGCATCTACCCTATCGCCGCTGCGGTCCTGTCGAAGCAGGCCGGCGCATGGCTCCCAGAGGACGGGTGGGGCCATTCGTCCACGTTCGGCGGTTCCGAGCTGGGTTGCGTCGTGGCCCTGAAGGTGCTGGAGATCATACAGCGCCCCGAAGTGCGTGCGAATGTTCGGGACGTCTCGTCATTCCTGGCCGGGGCGTTACGGGAGATACAGTCGCGCCATCCTTTCCTTCTCGAAATACGGCAGAACGGGCTGATCATCGGGCTCAGGTTCGACAACCCGGTGGGGGGCGCCCTGGTAACGGCCTGCGCTTTCGATTCGGGCCTGTGGGCCTTTCCCGCCGGCTTTGACCGTTCGGTGCTGCAGTTCAAGCCCAACCTGCTGGTGGACAGGCCGGCCGCCGAGGAGGCCCTCTCCCTGCTCGAGAAATCGATCGAGTTGTGCGAAACCCGTTTCCTTGGAGGTCCCCATGCATAGGCTCGAAGATATCCGCGACATCCTCGCCGAATTCGAAAAACAGGTCGACCTTTACGCGCCGGAAGGCGGGCCCTTCGGCTGCCGCATACTGGACTACGGCGAGGTGACCGTCGTCATCGCGCTGGACGCCGTCCCCGGAAAGGCCCTCAAGCGCATGTCGGGGTTCATCTCCGAAGCGGAGGCCCTGGAATACGTGGAGGAAGAGAAGCGCTACTACGGCCTGCTGAGCGAGCGGGGCATTACGCCGCTTCCGACCGAATGCGTCGTCGTTACGGGGAAGACCACGGTCGTATACCTGGTGCAGGACCTGGTCAACAAGGAACGGCTGGGCAATTCCATTTTGCGAAACGAACCCATGGAGACGGTGGCCGGGTGTATCGAGGCCGCGCTGGACCGCATCGCCTCCAGCGTCCGGTATAACCGGCAGATCCGGGACGGGCTTGAGGCGGTGGCCGATTCCCAGCTTTCCAACTGGTACTTTCCCGAAACGGGCGGGCCGCCTTTTCTCATAGATGTTGGATCCCCCATCACCCGGGCAAACGGGAAGGTCTATGCCTTTACCCAGCTTTTTTACCGGTCCTTCCCCTGGCCGTTGAGCTCTTTCGTGAAGTGGCTGGGGGCCGTGGAGTCCTATTTTAATGAATACTTCGACCTGCGGCTGGCCATTCTGGACATGCTGGGGAACTTCTACAAGGAGCAGGCGTCGGCGCGTGTCGCTCCCTGCATCGAAGTGGTCAACGGCTGGCTTAATCGGCAGCCCGAAAAGGACGAAATAAAGCCCATTACCCTGACCGAGGTGAAGAAATACTACGGCAAGGACGCCGCCCTGCTCGAGCTGATGTTCCAGGTTCGCCGGTATACCCGCTTTATAAGGAACAGGATTTTCCGCGGACGGTATGATTACATACTGCCCGGTTATATCAAGCGTTTGTGAGCACCGCTGGAACGGCGGGCGGGCGAATGGCGTCGGCCGACGGCATGCGTACGAAATCACGCAAAGGAAGCGCGCGATATCTATAAATTTCCCTTTATAATATTTTAACCGACCGGTTCCATCCTCGGGGAAATTCAATATTGACCTCCCTCGGATGTATAAAGTACCATCGTATTAATTCGTACAATGGCCCTGCGGCTATGACGTTTATCAGTGTTCCGTTTGTAATTCGATTAATACCCCATCGGGGAGTTCGCCATGAAACAGCGCCATCATCCTCATTTGAACGGAATCATGACCCTCATGTGCTGCCTCGCGCTTATCCCGGGCTGCACGCGGGACACGGCGGATTTTTACGCCGCGCCGCCCGGCAAACACAAGGCACCACTGCCCGTGAAGCCCGAGGGAAAGCCGTTTACGCTGACGGATGGCTCCGGGCCGCTGCGCCCCTTCCCATCCCCCGACTACACCGCGATCGAGGCCGTGGGAAAACCCGAGGTGATGTTCCAGCGCTCCCACGAAAAGGACATTATCGATATAAAGATCACCCCCGACAGCAGGCTCATCGTCAGCGCCTCGAGGGACCGTACGGTTAAGATCTGGACCATCGACGGCGTGCTGCTTAAGACCATCCCCTTCCCCGACACCGACATAAGCTGTCTGGCCATCTCCACGGACGGAGGGCGTTTTGCCGTGGGGGCGCGGCAGGGCATTTTCGAGCTCTCCATCGACGGCAGGATGCTGCGCGTGCTGAAAGGGGAGGATAACGTCTTCCCACACCATTACCGCCCCTGGATCGTGTACGGCCCCGACGGGAGCATCCTGACCACCACGGGAAGCCGCACGGTGCTCATCCGCGACGCGAACTGGAACGTGCGCAAAACCGTAAAGGCCGCCGGGACGCTGCCGTCGTCGCCGGGCGACGTAAAGCATATCGCCGTCAGCCCCGACGGGAAGTATTTCGTCACCTGCGGGGATGGAATCAAGTCCGCGGATGGATGGGAGGCCTACGCCCAGATGTTTGACATGAATGGCAATCTTATCGCCGATCTCGATACATCCAGGCCTCCGAAACAGGGAGAAACGGGCAAGGTGCGGACCAGCGGCACCCGGCCGGACATGGCCGAGATAAGCCCTGACGGCTCGCTCATCGCCCTGCTGGGCTCCCAGAATCTCAGGCTGGTTACGAGGGATGGCGACGTGGTACGGGCAATGACGACCAAACCCGGCAATCTGCACAACTTCATGTTCACCCCCGACGGGAAGGCGGTCATCATCAATTTCTTCTGGGAGTTCCATAAATACAATATAGATGGAAGCTACGGCGGAATTTTGAAGATGAGAATTAAGGACGACCCCGGCCGCGGGGGAGCCCAGTGGGCGGCCATATCCAACAACGGCCGCCATCTGGTGACGGGTCACCAGGGCGATAAAAACCTGGGCGGCGGCATCCGTATCTGGGACCGACAGGGCAGGCTGAGAAAAGACCTTCGCCCCATGGCCATCGAGGCCAAACGTCTGGCTTTCTCTCCCGACGGTAAAAAGCTGTATCTGGAGGTCGAGCGGGGGCGGCAGACCGTCGTCTGGGACATGGGCGGTCGCTACCTCGAGACCGTTCCGGAGAGCGTGCGTTTTACACGGGAAGGCAGGGAACTCCGTTTTTACGAGGGTAGTTTCCAGAGGTTTCACCTTAAAGTGAACGGTCGGGAAACCGAATTCAAGGAGCGCCATTATGCGCCGCTTCCCGATGGCACTCTCATCGACTGGAATGGACGTGTATGGGAGAGCGACGGCAGTCCTAAACGGCAGATCGCGGCCATGAACCCGACCTGGGAGCTTGCCGCCGAGCCGTCCATGCGCTATTTCGTGACCGTGCCCGGCCGGGGGAAGGAGATCAAACTGCACGACCCCGAAGGCCGGCACGTCGCAACCGTCGAGACCGAGCGCGCACGCATCGAGCCCGGCGCGATGGCCGCTCACCGGGACATGGTGGCCGTCGGGCACGAGGACGGCACCGTAAGCCTGTACCGTATCGATGAAAAGCAGTTCAGGCTCGATGTCGACGAAGCCACGCTGTCTCCGCACCGGCGAAGAAGGGTCCCGAAGATCGGCAACAAAATCGCCGAGACAAAGCCGCATCTCCTCGCGGTATACGGTATCGCCTTCAGCCCTGACGGGAAATATCTGGCTTCGTGTTCGGCCGATCGGACCGTGCATGTGATGAATCTTGAAAAGAAAAATGCCGTCACCCTCGTGGCCCTTTCCGGTGGAGAGTGGTACGCGTTCGACGAGGGCGGCCGCTTCGAGTGCTCCGACGGCGCACGCGACCAGATCATGTTCGTCAAGGGCCTCACGGCATACGACGCCCGTCAGATGTGGGACGCGCTGTACGAACCCGGGCTCATCACCGCCTTTTTCAGGGGCATGCGCGCCGCCCCGGCCAACATGGCGAAGGCGATGAACTCCGCACCCGAGGTGAGTGTGGCACTGGGACAGCGCGCCGTCGGCGACGAAACCGTTACGGTCACCGTCTGCGCGCGGGCCAGGGAAAACGGCGTGGGGAGGATTTTCGTGCTCCACAACGGTCGTTCAATCGACGAGGCGGCCCGCGGCATGAAGGTCGAAAGCCGCGGCAATTGCAAAAGCTTTACGCTGGCCCTCGAACCGGGGGAAAACCGTATTACCGGCGCGGCCTACGACGCGGGCAATACGGTCTTCGGCACCAGCGGGGAGCGCATGGCGGCATATGCGGCCCCCGCGATCGAGCGGCCCGACATGCACATTCTGGCGGTCGGGGTGAGCGATTATCGGGATGTGAATATCCGGCTCGGATATCCGGCGGACGACGCGCGCTCTGTTTCGGCGGCGTTCGCACGGTCGGGTGCGACCCTGTACGGCAGGATCAACGCCACGGTGCTCACCGACGCGGCCGCAACCAGGGAGCGGGTGCGTGCCGAGCTCGCCGGGATCACGGCGCGGGCCAGGCGCAACGACATCGTCGTCATTTTTTTCGCCGGCCACGGCGATACCGAGGGGGAGACGTATTACTATCTTCCGTATGAGGCTGATCTCACCGACCTTAAAAAAAGCGCCGTTTCAATCGACGAGCTGAGCGCCTTCGCACGGTCGCTTCCGGCCGGTAAGGTGATGCTGCTCTTTGACACGTGCAGGAGCGGCGCCGCCACCGCGGCGCTCCAGAAGATTGCGCTCTCCCGCGGCCTCGACGAGCGGAAGATCATCGCGCGTATAGCGAGGGAACATGGGATCGCGGTCTTCTCGGCGGCGAGCGCGTCGCAGGAGGCCTTCGAGATCAGGGAGCTCGGACACGGCATCTTTACCCACTGCCTGGTGTCGGCGCTCGACGGCCCGCCCGATGCCGTTTCCGAGGGCGGCGTGATCACCGTCTCCCGACTGCTCGGGCGAGTGAACCGTACGACCCGCGAAACCGCGCTGAAGTACCTGAAAATCGAGCAGACCCCGATCGTGTATATCTTCGGGGAGGATTTCGGTATAGGCAGGGTGAAATGAGGAAATAGTAAAAACCGCGTAATCGCGTTGATGATTTTAGTCGGTATTTCCCCAGAATTACGCAGGTGTCGATTCGCGGTCATAATGAGTATCAATTAATTATCGGGCACTGCCATTATGAAGATGGCGATTTCACAGGGGTCCTGGGCTTTGTGCAGTCCTTGCCAGGGATAGTTAGATACGAGGGAATTTTGCAGGCCCCATCTCCCCGTTGACAAGGGGCCGTTCGCGTATCCGCGCTACACCCCCGCCTTCAGCTTCTCCACCTCCATCTTCCGCAGCTCCACGCGGCGCACCTTGCCGCTGATGGTCTTGGGGAGCTCGTTCACGAACTCGATCTCGCGCGGGTACTTGTAGGGCGCCGTGACCCTCGTCACGTGCTCCTGCAGTTCCTTGACGAGCGCGGCCGTGGGCTCGAAGCCGGGGCGCAGGATAATGAATGCCTTCACAAGCTGTCCGCGCAGTTCGTCGGGCTTTCCGATAACGGCGCTCTCCAGCACCGCCGGGTGCTCCTGGAGCGCGCTCTCCACCTCGAAGGGGCCGATGCGGTAGCCGCTGGATTTGATGAGGTCGTCCGAGCGCCCGACGAACCAGAAGTACCCGTCCTCGTCCTTATAGGCGCGGTCGCCGGTGAAGTACCAGTCGCCCGAAAACGACGTCTGCTCCTCGGCCTTCCAGTAGCCGGTGAAGACCCCGGGAGG
>JALOTJ010000094.1 GCA_025457965.1 Spirochaetota bacterium
GCGCCGATTCGCTCGATGCCGTCCTTAAGCTCCTCGTACTGGGAGATATTGACCGCTATGCCCTTCTGCGTCGGCTTGTAGACGGCGTTTCCGTTCGCGTCGAATGACTGGAACCAGATGCGAATATTAATCAGATCCCTGCCCTTGAATTCGGATATCTCTATCCTTATGATCTCGTTGTTGGATTTCGGTATGTCTTTTATCAAAACGCTCATCCCTGTCTCTCCGTTTTAGATGGTATTTCCCTAATTTTTTCCGTTACCGCCGACGCGATAATCTGGTGCCCTTCGTCATTCGGATAGCGCTCGTCGTCGTCAAAAAGCGGTTCTCCCCCCTTCGACTCGAGATGCGACATCCACCACAGATGCACCGGCAGATACCCGCAGCCGAGGTCCACGGCGACCTCCCTGATCGCCCTGTAGTATATCGATGCGGCGTCCATCACAGAGGAATCGGCAAAGGACTGCGAGGTCAACAATAATATATCGGGCTCGAAGCGCTCGCGCGCGAGCCGTACCACCTGCACAAGATTTTCCTTGAATTCAGACCGGTAGACCGGACGATACATGTCGTCTAAACCGAAATGAAGTATCAGGATGTCCGGACGGAACGGCTCGATGTCTTCGTAAAATGTCCATACGGCCTCGAAGCTGGTGTCTCCCTCGCGCGAGCGGTTCAATACTTCGATTCCGTCGGTTAGCAGTTCACGGGCGATTATCGACGCGTAGGATTCGGCCGCTCCCTTTCCCGCGGCCACGCTCCCGCCCCTTATCAACAGCCTTCGTGCAATCATCCTGTACTCCCTCTTCCCTGCGTCTACACTACAGTACATGGTCACACTGGTCTACTTTTATCCGCCCTGCCGCGCAGTATAAATTTTTGCTTTATTTAATAGCATTGCCGTCGTACTGTTTGACTCTGCCGCGGCGCGCGGCCGGGGCAAACAGTCTCGGTAAACTCGAATCCAGGAGATGGTCCATGAAGCGAACAACTCTCGTGTTTATTTTCGCATTTCAATTACTTTTCGTCGGCTCGCTCTTTGCGGAAAAGGTGATCGGCGTGTCCTCGTTCAGCAACCTGACCATGGACAAGTCCATCGCCTGGCTCGAGATCGGCCTTGCCGACTCCATCTCGTACAAGCTCAAAAATGTCCAGGATTACATCGTCATTGACAGGGTCAACGTTGACAAGGTGCTCGGCGAGGTCCAGCTGGGGCAGTCCGGGGTGCTCGATGAGACAAAAGCCAAGAAGGCCGGCAAGGCCCTTGGGGCGGACATCATCGTGGTCGGTAACTACGTAAAAAGCGGCAACCGCATCCGGATAAACGCGAAACTTGTCGAGGTCGAAAGCCATAAAATACTCAAACAGGTGCAGTCCGACGGTGTTCTCGACAATATTTTCGAACTTCAAGATGAGATCGCGCTGAAGATCATCAACCAGACCAATATCGCCATTACGCTGGATGTGAAGAACCGCATCACCCAGAACTTCACGAGCAACATCAGCGCTTACGAATTCTATGTGAAGGGCCAGGAATTTTTACTGAACAAACTCAACTACGTGCAGGCGATTGAAATGTTTAACAAGGCGGTCAGTATCGACGCCAATTACAGCCTTGCGTACGCCGGGCTCGGCAAGGCGTATTCACTTCGCTACTGGGAGCTTCGCAATTACGCGAACAAAATAGACCTCTCGCTTATCGAGAATTCATTCAAGTTCAGCAAGAAGGCCATTGAGATAAGTCCCAATCTTGACGAGGCTCACCTTTCGGTCGCGCGTTACTACCAGGAAGCTGACGATAAGCGCTATCCGAACAAATGGAAGCTCTGCGAGGATGAAACCCGCAAGGCGCTCGAAATCAATCCCAACAACGCCGAGGCGTATTTTCTTCTCAGCAGAATTTATGGCTATGACGACGCGAAGGAGGAGGAATACCTATTAAAAGCCATCCGGCTCAACAACTTCCTCACGGATGCCCACAACAATCTCGGCGTGATCTATCTCGACCAGAAAAAGCTCGACCTGGCGGAACAGTCTTTTACGAAGGCGATCGAGATCGATCCCGAGTTCAAGACCGGTTATATGAACCTCGGCGTGGTGTACGACCGCAAAGACCAGCTCGAGCGCGCCCTCGACATGTACAAGATCGTGCTCCAGAAATATCCTGACTATCCGCTCGGGATAATTAATCTCGGAATCGGTTACCGGCGGCTCAACAGGCTCGACGAGGCGATGGAACAGTTCCAGAAGGCCGTAAAGGTCAAGCCCGATTACGCCAACGCATGGAGCGAAATCGGCTATGTCCATCTTCTCAGAAACCAGCACGCCGAGGCGATCAAGAACTATCTTGTCTCGCTGAAGTACGATCCTAAATATCGCTACACGCTGGCCAACCTCGGCTATTGTTATGCGCAGACGGGAGACAACACGAATGCCGTTAAATACCTGCGCCAGGCTCACGACTACCATCCCGATTACGCGTGGCCGGCCGGATACCTCGGCTGGCTTTATCGAAACAAGCTGAATGACGCATCCACGGCGCGTTTCTGGTACGGCGAGGCTGCTAAGCGCGACCCGAATAATGCCGATTACCGGAAGAACCTTTCGGAACTGCAGTAGATACCTGAAATAAATTTCAATGCAAAGAAAGGCGGGCGTCATGCCCGCCTTTCTTTGCACACCAATCCACACGCTACTCACCGCTTTTTAACAGAAATACGCGACTTATCAACACGCTGTGCACTCAAATTCGACGGTTTATCACCAGTACATCAAGAAAATCATTTTTTTTCGAGTTATATTTTTTTGCTGAATTAATTGGTTGCAAAAATATGCGCTCTAAACTAGAGCAAGGGCAGCGCGGTGCTAATGGATCTTTCTTTCGTCTTACGTCCGCCAGACGCAACAGAAAAAATTATACAAACATTACTCGAATCATTATTCATTTTATAAACAAAGTTATCCACATTTGTTGATAACTGGTGAGTTGTCTTTATGGTACATGAAATCTGGGTAAAGGTTCTTTCTTCCGTTCAGTCAAATATCAACAAGCAGTCTTTTGATATGTGGCTGAAGGACACTGAGCCTGTTTCGCTGCTCAACAACACGCTCAGGGTAAAGGTTTCCGATGAGGTCGCCCGCCGGCATATCTCTGAGAATTATTCTTCGATGATAACCGCGGCTCTTGGCACCATCAGCGGGCATAATATGTTCTGCGAGTTCGTCACCGGAAACGGTCACGCTATCGCGGTCGACGCACCCGTGCCCGCTGAGCCTTCCAGGCCGTCGGAGAGCACCGACTATTCCGCCCAGCGGCTCAATCCCCGCTATACCTTTGAGAATTTTGTTATCGGCCCGAACAACCAGCTCGCCCATGCTGCCGCCATTTCGGTCTCACGGGCGCCCGCGACCCAGTATAACCCGCTTTTCATACACGGCGGCACCGGCCTCGGCAAAACGCACCTGATGCAGGCGATCGGCCATCACATCTTCAGGGAGCGTCCCTATCTTAAAGTGCTGTATGTTCCCAGCGAGGAATTCGTCAACGAGTTCATACAGGCCATCCGCACCAACACGATTACGAGCTTCAAGATCAAGTACCGCAACGTCGATGTTCTACTCATTGACGATATTCAGTTCATCGAAAAAAAGGAGCAGACCCAAGAGGAGTTCTTTCACACCTTCAATACGCTCCACAACAATAAAAAGCAGATTATCATCTCGAGCGATCGTCCCCCGAAGGAGCTTTCCACTCTCGAGGAGCGGCTTCGCACCCGTTTCGAATGGGGGCTGCTCGCCGACATTCAGCCTCCCAATCTGGAGACACGCGAGGCAATTCTCCGCAACAAGGCCGAACGCGACAACATGAACATTCCCGACGAGGTGCTTAACTATATCGCACGGCGCATCAAGTCGAGCATCCGCGCACTGGAGGCCGCGCTTATCAGGCTGAACATGGTTGCGGTCGTTGAAAACGAGCCAATTACAATAGCGCACGCAAAGACACATCTTAAAGATCTCTTCGACGAGGACACTCAAAAAAAGATATCAACGACCGATATTATGTCCAAGGTGGCGGAACGCTTCGAAGTCTCCGTCGATGACCTCTCGTCAAAGAGCCGTCACAGCCGTGTCGTTCTTCCGCGATTCGTCGCCATGTATCTCACCCGTAAGATGACCGACCTTACAACGATCGATATCGGCAGGGAATTCGGCGACAGGGACCACAGTACCGTACTCAATGCGATGAACAATGTCGAAAAAATGATAAAAGAGGATGAAGAATTCAAGGAGCGAGTCGAGGACATGATCGCCGAGCTTAAGTGCTGATCTTCCGTTAATATCCTCTTGATATCCGGTGGATATCCTTCTTTTTCAGCGGTATAACTTTTTGATTAAATTCTTATCGAACCTTTTTACGGCAAATTTTTCTCAAGACGCTATTATTAACTTATGTCTCATTAAGTTGTTGATTTTATTAACATGTATGGTATGGTGTTAACCGCTGGATGTGCCAGCAGTTCCGGAGTTATCAACATATCCGGTTACACTATTACTACGAAGTATAATTAATAATTAATATGTTAATAACAATAGTGTTGCAGAACATCCGGATTTTCGGTCTTTCCCGTCACCGGGATCCAGGCCTTCTCTTTCCCCGGTTTCTCAACACGATAACATTAATCAGCGGACGGAGACCGATATGAATCTTACTGTCGACAAAGATTCCCTCCAGCGGTCGATAATGATCGCCGACTCGATAATATCGAGCAAGAACGTAAACACCATTTTATCAAACTGCCTTTTCAATATTTCAAAGGATTCGGTTGAAATAGTATCCACCGACAACGAGATAGGTATACGTACGCGGCTGGACGCTGTCGCTGACGGGGAGATGTCTATTACCGCGAACGGCAAGCGCTTCGCAAGCATACTGAAAGAACTGCCGAAGGGGGAGGTGGTCGTCGATGTCAACAATTCTTACCAGGTCAATATTAAGACCAGGGCGAAGGATATAAAGGCCCGCTATACGCTTGTGGGTACATCGAAGGACGATTATCCTGCAGTACCGTTTTTCGCCGAAGAGAATGCGGTGGAGATAAGCCAGAGTGTATTGAAAGACATGCTGAGAAAAGTCATACACGCGGCGGCGATCGACACGATAAAGCCGGTTTTCAACGGCGTATATATGGTTTCGGAGCAGAAATCTAAGGTTACCGTAGTGGCGACCGATTCGCGAAGGCTCTCCATGGTAACAAGGACTGTTGAAAACGATGTTCAGCTCCCAGAGGGTGTAATAATTCCGCTTAAAACCGTTAACGAAATTGTGCGACTTCTCGCGGGCGGTATGTGCAGTTTTTCTTTTTTTGAAAATCAGTGTTTTTTCAAGATCGGCGAGACGGACCTCATCTCGAGGATTGTAGAGGGTCAGTTTCCCAATTATCGGCAGGTCATTCCGAAGGAACAGAGTATAACCGCGGTCCTGGAGACGAAACGGTTGATGGATTCGGTGAGAAGGGCAATGGTTTTCACGAAGGAGCCCGCGAATAAGATCATCCTCACTTTCGGAAAGGACAGACTTATTGTGGAGGCCAAGACGCCCGATCTGGGAGAATCGAGCGAGGAGATTGCGATGGAGTCTAATGCCGGGGATACCTTGCAGGTGGGAATAAACGCCCAGTTCCTGATGGATTCACTCAAGGAGATGGATGCCTACTCTGTATCGATAGGATTGACCGGGCAGATGAGCCCCGTTACCATTACTCCTGACGGGGACCCTGATTGCTTTTCGGTTATCATGCCGATCCAGGTAAAATCATCATAGGGGACGGTTTACGGAATTATCGTGTTCCGTGTGCCGCCTCGATGGCTCATGCCGATGTTCGTGGACAGCATTGTACTTAAAAAGTTTCGCAATTATGAAACCCTTGATCTGGGGTTTTCGAGTGGTATAAATGTCATCGTTGGTCCCAACGGAAGCGGAAAGACCAATATACTCGAAGCGGTCTCGGTGGCGGCGAATATTCGGTCGTTCAGGGGGGCAGCCGACGCCGACATGGTAAAATGGGGCGAGGAATCGTATTTTTGCAGGCTCACGTTGTCTGGATCCGCCTTTAAAGAACTTGAAATCGGGTACTCGTCCGTGCCCGGAACGACCAGGAAAAAGGCCAAGGTGGATGGATGTGAAATACACCGTGCATCGGACTATTTTGGCAGACTTCTTACGGTGATTTATTCCCCCGGTGATACACTGATTATATCCGGATCGCCGGAGGTTCGACGACGTTTTTTCGATGCCATTATTGCGCGGGTGGATCGCGAGTACCTTCCCCTGATCGGAGAGTTTAAAAAAATACTGGCGTCGCGGAATCGCCTGTTAAAGGCTCTTCTGGAAAAGAGAACCCGCGTGAGTGAGCTTGATGTCTGGGATGAAATGCTGGTAACGAGCTCATCGGGGATCGTTAATAAAAGAATGGATTTTCTTGAATCTTTTACGCCCTCTTTTATCGGAGCGTATCAACGAATCGCGAAACAGGACGGTGTCCCCGGGCTCCGCTATCACTGCACTCTCGGGGAGGGTTCAGTGTATGAAATACGCGAAAAAATATCCGCGTCCAGAAGAAGGGATATTGCGGCCGGCATGACGACGGCCGGTCCTCATCGCGATGACTACGTCCTGTACCATGAAAACGGGAGGCCCTTTTCGGGCTGCTCGTCCCAGGGCCAGAAGAGAACGGCGTCCATAGCCCTGAAAAACGCGGAGCGCCTTTTTATTGAGAAAGCCACCGGTGAGCGCGTCGTGCTTATGGTCGACGACGTTTTTTCCGAGCTCGATCCGGAGAGAAGGGAAAACCTCGTCGATTCTCTTCAGGGTGATAACCAGGTTATTTTTACGATGGTCAATACGGGCTCGATCGATCCGGCAACTTTTAGGGGAGCGCGCATTTTCAACGTAGGGTCCGGGGGGATGATTTCATAGAATGAAGTTCAGGGTAAAGGAACCGAGGATGAACAGGCCGACACGGTTCGGCGTCCTCGTTGAGTCGATACTGGGGCAGTTCGGCTTCAGGGACGATTTTCTCGTTGAGTCCATCCGTTCCAGGTGGGCTTCGGTGGTCGGCGAACTTATCGCGACTCACAGTTATCCCGACAGTATATTCAACGGAATTCTTTTTGTTGCGGTCGATCACTCCGTCTACGGCGGCGAGATATCGATGATGCGGGATTCGATTCTCGCCAAAGTCAGGGACGTATGCAGCGTCCCGGGGATTCGTGATTTGCGTGTGGTGGTCCGCCGTGACGTCTTTTCTGGGCGTTCATCGTCCGCCAAAAACGGCCGGAGCAAACGGTGATGTTCATTCATATTGGCTCAAGGGTGCTCGTATCAGACACAAAGATCGTCGGGATTTTCAATGCGGAGACGCTCAGGAAATCGCCTGAAAACGCACACCACCTGGAAGGCATCACCGATGACGACAAGACCGTCGTTATCGACAGGAAAAACGGAAGACTGGGCGGTATTGTAAGCCCCTTTACCGTGATCAAGCGCAGGCTCGAAGAGGAAGATATTTACTGGAGAAGACGACATGACTAGCGATTACAGTGCGGACAAGATACAGGTATTGGAGGGACTCGAGGCGGTACGCAAGCGTCCCGCCATGTACATAGGTTCGACCGATCATAACGGTCTTCATCATCTCGTATACGAGGTGGTAGACAATTCAATAGACGAGGCCCTGGCGGGGGTCTGTGACACCATCGTGGTGACGATCCGCGCCGACAACTCGATCGAGGTCATCGACAACGGTCGCGGCATACCCGTCGAAATTCACCCGGTTTACAAGGCATCGGCATTGGAGATCGTGCTGACCAAGCTCCACGCGGGCGGAAAATTCGACAACCAGTCGTACAAGGTCTCCGGTGGACTGCATGGCGTAGGAGTTTCGGTCGTAAACGCGCTTTCCGCCGAAATGAAGGTCGAGGTGTACCGTGATGGAAAGACCTATGTACAGAATTACGTTCGGGGTATCCCGAAGGAAAAGGTAAAGCAGACCGGCGAGACCAAGAAAAATGGTACACGGGTTGTGTTCAAGCCCGACTCCAAGATTTTTGAGACGACCGAATACAATTTCGACACGCTTGCGCGAAGACTCCGGGAGCTCGCCTTTCTTAACGGCGGAGTAAAGATAATCCTGCGCGACGATCGCGGCAAGGGTAAAGAGAGCGTCTTCCAGTTCAAGGGCGGTATCGTCTCCTTCGTGCAATATCTGAATGAAAACAAGGTTTCGATCACGAAAAAGACCATCTTCTTTCACTCGGTGCGTGACAAGGTGGACATCGAAGTGGCAATGGACTACATCGACTCCTATAACGAGCTGGTGTACACATACGCCAACAACATCAACACCAAAGAGGGCGGAACGCACCTTATCGGTTTCAAATCGGCGCTGACGCGGGTGCTGAACGAGTTTCTGAAAAAAGAGGGCCTTGACAAGAAAATGGCGCAGCTTTCCGGCGACGACGTCCGCGAGGGCCTTGTGGCGATCGTGAGCGTGAAGCTTCCGAACCCCCAGTTTGAGGGGCAGACCAAGATGAAGCTCGGCAACGGCGACGTAAAGGGAATAGTGGAGTCGGCGACAATTGAAAACCTTGGACAGTTTTTTGAGGAGAATCCGCAGGTGGTGCGGAAGATTCTCGACAAATGCATTTTGAGCGCGCAGGCGCGCCTCGCGGCCAAGAAAGCGAAGGAGCTCACGCGCCGCAAGAACGCCCTCGAGAACGATACGCTTCCCGGCAAGCTCGCCGACTGTTCGGAACGGGACCCGGCGCACTGCGAGCTATACCTGGTCGAAGGCGATTCCGCGGGCGGTTCGGCGAAGCAGGGGCGCGACAGGGGATTCCAGGCGATCCTTCCGCTGAAGGGTAAAATACTCAACGTCGAGAAATCTCGCCTGGACAAGGTGCTCTCGAACGAGGAGATCAAGACCATCATCACGGCCATCGGCACCGGCATCGGTGACGAGTTTGACATCGTGAAGACCCGGTACCACAAGATCATTATCATGACCGACGCGGATGTGGACGGTTCGCACATACGAACGCTCCTTCTGACCTTCTTTTTCCGGTACATGCCGGAAACCATACGCAACGGCTACCTGTACATCGCGCAGCCGCCGCTGTACAGCATCAAGTCGGGCAAGGAAAAGTTGTACGCGTATACGGACGAGGAGCGCGACAAGATACTGAAGGGTATTGACAAGTCCAAGGCGAGCATACAGCGCTACAAGGGACTCGGCGAAATGAACCCGGACCAGCTGTGGGAAACCACGATGGACCCGGCGCGACGCACCATTCTCCAGGTGAACATGGAGGACGAGGTGGAGGCCGAGGACGTCTTTACGGTCCTCATGGGAGACGCTGTGGAGCCACGGCGCAAGTTCATAGAGGATAACGCTCGCAATGTGAGAAACCTCGACCTGTAAGGACCGACCTGACGAAACAGACCGATTTGAAAGAGGAGAACAGGACGTGACGAAGAAGGATTCGAAAGAAGGGAAAGACCAGAGCCAGAGGGTCATCAACATAGAAATCGAAGACCAGATGAAAGACTCGTATCTGGCCTATGCGATGAGCGTCATCGTGGGAAGGGCGCTGCCGGACGTCCGCGACGGGCTGAAGCCGGTGCACCGGCGCATACTCCACGCCATGAACGAGCGGGCATGGCGAAGCGACCGTCCCTATGTAAAATCGGCAAAGATCGTCGGTGAGGTCATCGGTAACTATCATCCGCACGGCGACGCCGCCGTGTACGATACGATGGTCCGCATGGCGCAGGATTTTTCGATGCGCATTCCGCTCATCGACGGTCAGGGCAATTACGGATCGGTCGACGGGGACCCGGCGGCCGCCTACCGGTACACCGAGGCGAGGCTTGCGAGCCTCGCCGAGGAGCTTCTTAAAGACATCGACAAGGAGACAGTCGATTTTCTCGCCAATTTTGACGAGTCGAGGAAGGAGCCGACCGTGCTTCCCGCGGCCTATCCCAATCTGCTGGTCAACGGTTCGTCCGGGATCGCCGTTGGTATGGCGACTAACATACCTCCGCACAATCTTTCGGAGGTGGTGGACGGGACCGTCGCACTCATCGACAATCCTGATCTCACGATCAGGCAACTCATGAAGATCGTCAAGGGGCCCGACCTTCCGACCGGCGGCATCATAATGGGTGCGGACGGCATCGCCAAGGCATATTCCACGGGAAGGGGAAGCGTCGTGGTGCGCGGTCGCGTGGAGATAGAGGAGGACAAGAAGGGGCGCGAAACGATCATCGTCAGCGAGATACCCTATCAGGTAAACAAGGCCGTGCTGATCACACGGATTGCCGAGATGGTGAACAACAAGGAACTCGAGGGCATCTCAGAGCTTCGCGACGAATCGGACCGCGATGGCCTGCGCATAGTCATAGGGCTCAAGAAAGATGCCAACAGCAATATCATCCTCAACCAGCTTTACAAGCACACTCCGCTCCAGACCTCAATTGGCATTATCCAGCTCGCCCTGGTGAACAACGAGCCAAAGGTGCTCGACCTGAAAGGGCTGCTTTACAATTATATCCTCCACCGCAAGGTCGTGGTGACGCGCCGGACACAATTCGAGCTCAAGCGCGCAGAGGAGAGGGCGCACATCCTGCAGGGACTCAAGATCGCCCTCGACAATATCGACGAGGTCATCAGTATCATCCGCTCCTCGAAGACCGTCGACGAAGCCGACGAGCGCCTGCGCAAGCGATTCAAGCTTTCCCAGGTCCAGTCGAAGGCCATACTCGAAATGCGCCTGCAGCGGCTGACCAGCCTCGAGGTGAAAAAGATAATAGAGGAACTCAAGGAGCTCCTGAAGCTGATAGAGGAGCTAAAGGCCATCCTGAAAAGCGACAAGCGGATCCTGGGTATCGTGAAGGACGAGCTTCTTGCGGTTAAGCAGAAGTTCGGCGACGCGCGCCGCACTGAGATACTGGTCGGGGCCGAGTCCTCCACCTCGTTCGACGTGGAGGACCTTATCGCGGACGAGGACATGGTCGTAACGGTCACGAACGACGGCTTCATCCGAAGGCTCGCCGTGGACACGTTTAAGAAACAGCGGCGCGGCGGCAAGGGCGTTACCGGGATGTCCTCCAAGAGGGAAGACTTTATAAAGCTGATGATGGTGGCGGCCACGCACGATATGGTTTTTCTCTTCTCGAACAAGGGCA
>JALOTJ010000095.1 GCA_025457965.1 Spirochaetota bacterium
CGCGCGCCGCAAGCCGTGACGCCCCTGCCGTCAAGCAATCCCATGCCGCCGCCTTCGATCAGGATTAAGATGCGATCATTTTCCGCAGTCGCCGCGTAATGACCTGCATTACGCTTATGGATATAGAGGGGTTTTCCTTGAGTGTCAACAGAAAATCCTCGCGGCGGATGGCGAGCAGGCGCGAGGGCCTCGTGGTTACGGCGTTTGCGCTGCGCGGTTCGCGATCGAGGATCGAGAGCTCGCCCAGGCAATCTCCCGCACCGAGCCGGTCGAGCGTCCGGCCGCCGGTATGCACCAGCACCTCGCCCTCGTATACCATGAACAACTCGTCGCCCATGTCGCCCTCGGTAATGACAGTACGGTCCGCGGCGAGATCGATCTCCCTGGTGATGGCCGCGATACGTATGAGCTCGTTGACCTTGAGGTCGCGAAAGAGAACGTTATTTTTAAGAAACACTATTTTTTCTATGAGCGAGTCCATTTCCGCCTCCCGTGTAGATCCCGTAATCTGTGCGCCGCCTCGCGAGAGCATGGTCGCGCAGTGTCGCATGGCGTCGCGTATCTCCGGTAGAAACTGCCTGTTCTTTTCGGAGACGGCCCAGAGCATCTCGGCCGTCGTGTGGCCGCGCCCGCCGCCCGTGTCAGCGGGACTGCCGGCGTCCTCGAGTACGGTAAGCGCGCGCTTACCGGCCTTTCCCGATGCGTCGATATATTCCAGAAGATATTCGTCGAGCTCCTTGTCGCGAAGCAAGAGGCTCGATTCGTACAGCCGGTCAAGATCGGCCCCCGTGATGGCGCCGAGCGCCTTGAGCATGAGGTGTTTGTGCAGCTCGACGGCGTCCGCGAGCGTTATGCGTAAAAATTCGAGCAGTGGTGTCGATCTCGTAGTCCAGGAAGGACTCCATCTCCTTTGCCGCCGGTATTCCTATGCTGACCAGGTAATTGAGATAGTTGTACTTCTGGTTGAAACTCCTGCGGCTCGCCAGGCGGCGGAGAATGGTCGATCGGACCTTTTCGTCGGGCTGGAAAAGGAGTGCCATGTGGGCGGCCGAGAGGGCCGGCCGCAGGTCGAGGAGCGAGGCGCGGTCCATTTCGGTGAGGGCGCCGGCCATCGAGAAAAAGTCCGCCAGCCGTCCGGGGGCGGCGTCGCGGAAGGCGTACATCACCCCGCGCGCCTTCGACCGGGTCAGGCTGTCGGCGTGCGGGATGATCGCGTCGAAGAGCGCGATCTCGCGCGTCGCGACGGCGAGACCGACCAGGCGGTCGAGATAATACCCCGGGTGAAGCACCCGGCACAGTGCCAGGAACTCGACCGGGTCGCACTCCCGGGCGCGTACCATGGCGCCGATTTCGTGCAGGCTCCGGAGCGCGAAGCTGTCGGGGTCGAGGCCGGTGGCCGCCACGGGTCCTTCCCCGGCAAGGATCAACATGGCGGCGCGCCACTCGCCCTCGAGCGAAGGTCTGAAATAGGTGTCGATGAGCTTTCTCCGCTCCGCCAGGGGCCGGCCGGCGATGAGGCCGAGCGCCCGAATTCGGACCGAGGGCTCGTCGTCGCCGAGCGCCCGGCGGACGACCGCCTCGAACGGCTCGGGGCGCGTCGTCGAGAAAAGATCGAGCATGCCCTCCTTCGTTTCCCTTGAAAGTCTCTCGTAATACGGGGTGAGGTCCGCGGCGCGTTCGACCGAAGGGTTCTGGTTAAAAAAGGCCTCGGCGATGAAAATCCTTTCGGCGTCATCGTTCCCGCGCAGCAGCAGTTCGCCCCCGGACATGAGTGCGGCCACGTTTACCCGCGCCGAGCCGATCGAGAGCCGTTTCCTGAGGGAGGAAAGATAGGCGCGGTTCTGGAAGAGCGTCAGGCCGAGGTAGACCGCCCCGACGCCCGCCCCCAGCGCGTAACCCGCGCCAGGGGAGAGATGCTCGTGGATAATGAGGATGCACCCGCCGCCGGCGATCATTCCCAGCGGGCTTATGATTCCGGTGATGAAGGATTTTACCTCGGCCATGCGCTCGGACGGGGAGGCCGCCATAATGATGTTGAACGCGGGCATGCGGAAGAGGATGCCCAGGTTCTTGCGAAAGAAGCGCAGCATGATGCCCGCCACCAGCCCCGGCCAGGCGGCGGCGAGAAGCACGAACCCGAGGAAGGATACGGGATATACCGAGTTGACCTTTCCCACGCCCGCGCCCTTGATGACGCGCGATACGATGAACAGCTGGAGGCCGAGGGTGAGCAGATCCGAGCCGACGGTATAGACGCTCAGGAAGGCCGCGAGCTCCCTGCCCGTGGTGAAGACCCGGTTGAATATACCGGCGAAATAAAACTCGGCGACCTGGTTGGCGATTGACATCGCGAAGACCGCCAGCATGGACCAGGTGAAAAGCGGGAAGCGGATCGCGACGCGCACCTTGCGTACGATCTTTTCCAGGATGTGCATATCGGGCAGGAGCTCGCTTTCCCGCCGGCCGTCCGGGCCGCCGCCGCCGGCGGGCGGCCGGAGCGTAAGGAGCGGCACGAGCATCAGCGCGCCGGACGAGGCCCACAGGATGATGCCCAGGCGCGTGATATCATCGGACATCAGGCCGAAGATGAGCGCCCCGGAAATGATCCCGCCGAGTTTTCCGCCACCCATCAAGAACGGGATTATGCGGCGCGAGTTTCGAAGCGACAGGTAGCGGAAGATGAAGTTGAAGAAATGCATGTCCAGGAAAAAGGTGAACAGGTAGTTGCCCAGGTACAGCACGAACGGCAACCAGCTTTCTCCGCGGATGCGCTCGAGCGAGGCCGCTGTGATGAGCGCGGTGAAGAGCACGATAAGAACGATGTACCCGCGGCGCAGCGAGACTCTCAGCAGGAAGAGGTTGTACAGCAGCCCGCCGAATATAAGCGCGATGCCATTGTAGACAAAGAAGCGCGAGAGTCCCGGCGCGCCGTAGGTCTTGAGAAAAATCGTTTCGGTGAATATCTGGCCGGTCGCGTAGAAAAAGCCCGACAGGAGGTAGAGCGCGAAAAGCGGGACGGCGTAGCCGAATTCGTCCTGCCGGATCGAAAACAGACGCCATCCCGCCTTCCTGATGTCCATTGATCGCTTCTTTACCTACTTGGCCATGCTCGCCTGCACGAACTCAAGGGTAGCGCGGACATCCTCCTTGAAGAAGCAGCCGAGGCTCTCTTCCCAGTCGAGCTCGGCGATGCCCTTCAGCATCCGCTCCGCGAGCGGCCTGCGGTAGAGGTTCTTGATGGGCGTAAACGCGCGGCCGGGATTGTCGATAAACAGCGAAACCAGCTGTTTGGCGCGGTTGAGGAGCTCGGCCTCTTCGACGACCTCGTCGACGAGGTTCTTCTCGCGCGCCTGGTTGATGTCCATCATGCTGCCGAAGTAGACCAGGTCGCGGTAGTTTCTATCGTCGGCCATGCCGAACCGGACGATCTCGCCCTGCGCCACCGCGAGCGGCAGGCCTATCTTGATTTCGCTCATTCCGTATTTCGCTTTCGGGTTCGGCGTGGCGACGCGGTAGTCGCATGCCATGGCGATGATGAGCCCGCCGGCGACGGTGTGGCCGTTGAGCGCGGCGATGACGGGCTTTTTGCACATGAACAGGTCCACCAGCACGGGCTCCTCGAGCGAGGCGAAAAAGTTCGCGACCTCTTTCGCGTTCTTGAACGAAAGAAACATGGGCAGGTCGAATCCCGATGAAAAGAAACGCCCCTCGCCGGTGAAGATGATTCCCTTGGGTGACGGGTTGTTGTTGACCTCGTTCAGTATCTCCCGAAGCTCGGTGTAGAACTCGGCAATAAGCGAATTGGTCTTGCCGTTCTCGATGGTCAGGATGTAGATATCGTCCTCGATCCTTTTTTTAAGCATTATGCTCCTCCCTGTAGTGTGTGATCAAGTATGCCGCGGGGCCGCACCGTGTATGTCCGCCTCCGGCCGTTAGTGTATACATTGCGTCAATTCACGGATAAGCCGTACCCCTTCCGGCGGCGGGGTGATCAAACGATTTACAACTATGCAAAGCCGGTTTTTCGATCATGTAAATTTTATATACGCGGTAAAATGCGACAACCATAAAATCGCCGTCCGGCGTTTTTTTAGGTACGGCCGCCCGGTTTGCCTGTCGCCCGCGGCAAATTCCTTCCATGCAAGTCTATGCACGCGCCGCCCCAAAGAGCAATCACCTTTTATCGTGCCGCGCCCGCAAAGGCCATGCGCGCGCCGGCTCGCCCCGGGATCGATCGATCGTCCGGACGGGCCCGTGCATCACGCCCGGTTTTTGCCGTAAAGGCTCTTTTTTTAAAATTTTTCCGAAGCCGGCGAAAAATATTTACTTTCACCCTTGCGAAATTCGTTTATGTATCAAACGATAACCGGGCGGTCGCCGGGATCGAGGTGCCAGCGGAGGGGGGATGCTGCAACGGGCGCGCGGGATATTGAAAGACGTTTTCGGGTACGACGGGTTCCGTCCGCTTCAGGAGGAGATCATCGCCGCGATCATGGCGAGGAACGACGCCCTGGTCGTCATGCCGACGGGCGGAGGGAAGTCGCTGTGCTACCAGGTGCCGGCGCTCATGTCGGAAGGTCTTGCGGTGGTCGTCTCGCCGCTCATATCGCTGATGAAGGACCAGGTCGACCAGCTCGGCGCGCTCGGCGTCGGCGCGGTACCGCTCAACAGCACGCTCTCGCCCGAGGAGTACGCGCATAACACGGCGATGGTGCGCTCGGGCGCGGCGAGGCTCCTCTATGTCGCCCCGGAATCGCTCATGAAACGCGAGGTGCTCGCGCTGCTCGACTCCGTCAGGCTTGAGTGCCTGGCGATCGACGAGGCGCACTGCATCTCCGAATGGGGACACGATTTTCGCCCGGAATACCGGCAGCTCGCCGCCGTCCGGAAGCGCTATCCCTCCGCGGTCTGTGCCGCGTTCACCGCGACCGCAACGGAGCGCGTGCGCGATGACATCAAGCGATCGCTCCTCATGGACGGGGCCGCCGATTTTATCGCGAGCTTCAACCGCGAAAACCTCTTCCTCGAGGTGAGCCCGAAACGCGAACCCCTTGCGCAGACGCTCGATTTCCTCGGAAAAAACCGCGGCGCCTCGGGCATCATATACTGCTTTTCCCGGAACCAGGTCGACCTGCTGGCGGCGCGGCTCTCGCGCGAGGGCTACTCGGCGCGGCCGTACCACGCGGGCCTGCCGGACGAAGTGCGCCGGGAGAACCAGGAGCTCTTTATCCGGGACGAGGTGCAGGTCATGGTGGCGACGATCGCCTTCGGGATGGGTATCCACAAAACGAACGTGCGTTTCGTGATCCACTTCGACCTGCCCAAGAGCATCGAGTCGTATTACCAGGAGATCGGGCGGGCCGGGCGCGACGGGCTTCCCGCGCACTGCCTGCTTCTGTACGGCTACGGCGACACCCGGAAGATCGGGTACTTTATCGAACAGAAGCCGGACGAAATGGAGCGGCGCGTCGCCGGCCTCCACCTCGAGGCGCTGGTGCGCTATGCGGAGAACGACGGGTGCAGGCGCGCGCCGCTGCTCGCGCATTTCGGCGAGCAGTACGCGGCGGAAAACTGCGGCATGTGCGACAATTGCGTGAGCCCCCGGGAGAAGGGCGAAGACATCAGCACGCAGGCGCGGATGTTCCTCTCGTGCGTGGCGCGCACCGGCCGGCGCTTCGGCGCGGAGCACATCATCGACGTGCTGCGCGGTTCGGAGTCGAGAAAGATCCTCGACAACGATCATCACCGCATCTCCACCTACGGGATAGGGAAGGAGCTGGCGAAGAACGAGTGGCAGGCGCTCGCCCGCCGGCTTATCGCCGCCGGGGCGCTCTTCCGGGATCCGGAACGGCACGGGGGGCTCGACATTACCGAGAAGGGCGCGGCGATCATGCGGGGGGACGAGACGGTATTCGGATCCATCCGCGCGGCGGCAGCGCGGGGGACAGTCGGCGCGCGCCCCGCCGACCACGACGAGGCCCTCTTCGAATTATTGCGGGCGAAACGCAAGGAGCTCGCGGCGCTCGAGAACGTGCCGCCGTACGTGGTCTTCTCGGACAAAACGCTCTCGGAAATGGCGTCGCGCTATCCGCGGGGCCGCGAGAGCATGCTCGATATACACGGCGTCGGGGCCCGGAAGCTCTCGCGCTATGGAGATGCGTTCCTTGAAATCATTGCCGCGTACCGCCGCGAAAAGGGCATCGGGGACCAGTGCGCGGAAGCGCCGGCGCGGCGCGGGCCCCTTAAAACGCCGCGCTTCGTGACGGTCGGTGAGGCGTATAACGCCGGAAAATCGATCGGGGACCTCGCGGCCGAATACGGGGTGAAGACGCAGACCATCCTGAACAACCTCTTCAGCTATCTCCGCGAAGGGCACCCCCTGCGAAGCGACGGGATCATCCCCCTGCTTTCCCTCGATGCGGAGCGGGGAGAGGCGGTGGTGCGCGCTTTTGACGATCTCGGCGCGGAATACCTCAAGCCGGTCTTCGAGCGCCTGAACGGAGAGATTTCGTACGAGATTCTGGGGGTATACCGACTGTATCTCCTGGCCGGAAAAACCGAGAGCGACAGCCCCGCCGCGCTGTAGCGGGGCCGCCGTCGTGGCGACGGGGCTTACTTCGCGTACTTCCGCAGGCCCGGATGCCGCACGATGTAATAGACCATCGCATATCCCTTCCCATCTATGTAGCGCTCCGGCGAACCGGCGGTGATCACGTTTATCCCTGATTTGAAGACCTCGCCGGCCAGCACCTGCGCGTTGAGGAGCGCGGCCTCGCGCGCGGTGCCCCGGGCCTCGCCACTGTCAACACCGGGTTTCGGATACCCCTTGCAGATGATGACATAGGTGTTGTCGTCCTTGAAGTATTTCTTGATAAGGGTGCCGCTTGTGGATGGCGCCGCATCGCGCGCCGCGCGATCGGTTTCCGCGTCCACCACCGGTATGTTTTCGACAGTCGGCTTGTCCTCGATAATGGGCATCGTGCCCTCGTCGATGTATCCCTCCTGCTCCTTCATTACCTCGCCCGAAAGCGGCAGGGCGAAGGCCACGGCGAGAATTAACGCG
The DNA here is from genome assembly GCA_025457965.1 of Spirochaetota bacterium. Taxonomy (GTDB): domain Bacteria; phylum Spirochaetota; class UBA4802; order UBA4802; family UBA5368; genus MVZN01. The sequence continues at coordinate 7,064 of JALOTJ010000095.1, forward strand.
AATACGAGCATACCGTATTTTTCCATGATCCTTCCTCTTTGCGCCATACTTCGATTTGATTACTCCCGGCAGAGCTTTGTCGCCCCGGGGAGAGAATCGTTTAAATATATGGGAAAAGCCGCGGATCGTCAAGCCTGCCGGCCCGATTGACAGTAAATGAGCGAAACCCCCGCCGCGGGTGATGGCGGCGGGGGTGTGTTATGCGACGAGTCAGGTTTTTCGTCGGCGTCGCGGTTTTGCTTCGGCTCGAATGAGGGCTCAATCCACGGACCGCGTCAGCGCTTTTCGCACAGCACCAGGTAGTGATGCGCGTTGACCTCTTCCCGACGCACCGGAGCGAGTCCCGCCTTTTCGCACAGCCCGGCGGTTTCGTCGGGAGCGATGCGCTCGGCGGGAGGCGGGCCGGGGGGAGGCTCCTTCATCTTCCATTCGATGACGGCGAGCCTTCCGCCCTTCTTCAACACGCGCAGTATTTCCGCGAGCAGGCCGGCCCGGTCCTCGACCTCGTGGAGCACGAAGGCCATGAGCGCCATGTCGATTTCGCCGTCGGGAAGCGGAAGACGGGTCGATGGGCAGTGAAGAAACTCGATGTTCGGCGAAGCGCTCCCGGCGCGGCGTTTGAGCTCCTCGAGCATCTCGGCCGACACGTCCGTGGCTGCGACGCGGCCGCCCGGGCCCACGATCTCGAGCGCCGGAAGCGAAAAGTAGCCGATCCCCGCACCTATGTCGAGAAATGCGTGTCCCGCGGACAGGCCCATATCGGCGAGCACGCGCGACGGGGGAAGCAGCTCCCGTCGCTCGGGATTGTCAAGCCGCTGCATGTTTTTGGGGTCGAACCGGTGTGTCATCCGAATACTCTCCGTTTCCAGTCTGTGCGGTGTAAGCGTCCGTTCGTCCGGCGGGGACCGCGGCCTTATTTCTGCCCGGTAAGGGCGAGCTTCACCGCGAGCGAGGCGAACACCACGCCGGCGATCACGTTCAGCGCCTTCCGCCATCGGCCCGACCGGGTCAGGCGGCGGCCGATTGCGCCGGCGAGCTGGCTTATAAGGCCGAACACCACGAGCGTTACCAGTATAAAGACGGCGCCGAGAAAAATCAACTGGAGCGTGATCGGGCCCTTCGCCGGGTCGGCGAACTGCGGCAGGAAGGCCATGAAGAACAGCGATACCTTGGGATTGGTGACGTTCATAATGATGCCCCTGCGGTAGAGCTTCCATCCGCCCGGCGCGGGCCGTCCGTCCGCCCGTATTCCCTCACCCTTCGCGGTGAACGCCTTCCATGCCAGGTACAGCAGGTAGACGGCGCCGATGTATTTTAACATCGTAAAGGCCACGATTGAAGTCTGAAATATCGCCGCCACGCCCAGCGCCACGATGGCGGTGTGGACGATGAGCCCCGTGCAGAGGCCCAGCGTAATGATGAAGCCGGCCGTTCTGCCCATGGTGATTGACTGGGCCAGCACGAAGATGTTGTCCGGCCCCGGCGCGAAGGCCAGCGCGGTCGAGGCGGTTACGAACATGACGAGGGCGTTGTGGTCGATCATGGGTTTGTATTCCCTTTCTCAGGCGAGGGCGGACGGTTCGCGGCCGCAGCACTTCTTGTATTTCCGTCCGCTGCCGCAGGGGCAGGGGTCGTTCCTCTCGACGCTTCCCGATGCGAGCGCGCGGCGCGTGCGCTCGAGCGCCTCCTGTTTGCGCCTCCAGTCGTCGACGAGGCGCCTGAATTCCCCGTCCGCGTGCTCCAGAAAGACCGAAAACGCCTCGCAGAAGTGGTTGAGCCCGCCGTCGCGCGGGTCGCGCAGGCGGTCCTTGGTGCAGCCGCCCCGGCAGCGCTCGAGCCAGCGGCAGTCAAGGCAGCGTTCAGGGAGAAAGGCCTTGCGCCGGCCGAAGTCGTTCTGCGCGGGCGAGTTCAGCATTTCCTCCAGGCGGCCTTCGGTCACATTTCCGAGGCGACAGGAGGGCTCGACGAAGAAGTCACAGGAGTACACGTCGCCGTTGTGCTCCACGACGACGTACGGGCCGCATTCGTCCATCAGGGTGCATTCCGACGGCGGCAGTCCCGCGTAGCTGAACAGCAGCGACTCGAAGAAGCGCACCGAGGTGGTCGGCGCGCCGTCGGCGAAATCCGCGCGCCACAGGTCGAAGACCGTTATAAGGAATTTCCCGAACTCCGCGCCCGAAACCGAGAAGTGAGCCGCCCTCGAAGGATCGGCCGGATCGGGCTCGACGCACGGAACGAACTGCATGTACGAAAGACCGAGCTGCTTTAAAAATCCGTATGTCTCCTCCGGGAAGCGCACGGAATAGTCGTTCACCACGGACAGGGCGTTAACGGCGACGCCCTCGTCGAGCATCAGATGCGCGGCGTCGCGCACCTTCTCCCAGGTAGGCCCCCCGGCGCGCGTGCGGCGGTAGCGGTCGTGCACGTGCTCCGGTCCGTCGATGGAGAGGCCGACCAGGAATTTGTAGTCCCTGAACAGGCGCGCCCATTCGCGGTTGATCAAAATGCCGCCCGTCTGCATGCCGTTTCCCACGGTCTTGCCCCGGCCGAAACGCTCTTCAAACTCCACGGCCTTTTTATAGAACGCGGTGCCCATGAGCGTCGGCTCTCCTCCCTGCCAGCTTACGGAGAGCTCGCCGTGCGGCCCTGCCATGAGCTGGCGAATCGTCTCCTCGAGCACGGCCTCGCTCATGCGGTGGACGGACGTGTCGGGGAACAGCGCGCCCTTGCCGCTGTAGAAGCAGTAGCCGCAGGCCATGCCGCAGTCGGGACCGGCCGGCTTGATAAGGATGTTGGTAAGGGGCTTTCTCATCACCAATGCGGCGCGAGCCCCCCGCGCGGATCGCGCTTGATGGAGGCGTCCCGGTCCGCCATGAGCTTTTCCATCTTTTCACAGACTTTCGGGTAGCGTGTGGCGAGGTCGTAATTCTCACCCTCGTCGCGTTCCACGTTGTAGAGGTTGGGCCAGCGTCCCAGGAAACGGTCCTTCGCCGCCATGCCCAGCGGCGTCTCGGGCTTGTCGAGCGGGATGGGCCAGTTGTAGTGGTTGATGCTGCGGAAATACTTCCACTCGCCCGCACGCACGCCTTCGAGCTTCTCGTCATGATAGAAATACAGCGCTTCGTGCGGCGATTTCTTTTCCTTTCCCGTAATGAGCCCGCCGATGTCCTTTCCATCGATTACGCGGTCGGACGGGAGCGTAACCCCGGCCGCAGCCAGGAGCGTCGGGAAGAAGTCGATGTTTGTCGCCGGCGCCGTGCAGACGCTCCCCGCGCGCACGCGGGCCGGGTGGCGTACGATAAGCGGCGCGCGAAAGCCGCCCTCGTAGCTCTGGCCCTTTCGGCCGCGGAAGCCGTCGCCGGGGCGCCCCTCGAACCAGGGACCGTTGTCGCTGGTGAAGATGACCATGGTGTCGTTGTCCAGGCCGTTGCGCGCGAGGCACTTCATGATCTCGCCCACGCTGTGGTCGAGCTCCTCGACGACGTCGCCGTACGCGCCCCCCTTCGATACTCCCTTGAATTTATCGGAAGGGTAGAAGGGCAGGTGCGGCGAGTAGTGCGCCATGTACAGGAAGAAGGGCGCTTTGCCGCGGCTGCGCTCTATGAAGCCGACCGCCTCTTTCGTAATGAGGCCGGTCAACCGCTCCTGGTTCAGGCCTATGTCGGCCTCGAGCATGGTGTCGTTACGGTACAGCGGATTGGGCAGCTCGTCGTTGGACATGGGCGTGCCGAAGAACTCGTCGAAGCCGTGGCGCATGGGATGGTATTGCGGGTCCTTGCTGAAATCGCCCAGGTGCCATTTGCCGATCGCCATGGTGCGGTAGCCCGCCATGCGCAGACCGTCGGCCACGGTGATCTCGTCGGCGGGAAGGCCGTCCACGAAACTCTTCACCCTGAAATCGAAGGCGCCGAGCCTGCCGATGCCGCGCGCGACCGACTGGAGGATTTTTGCCATCATCGGCTGGCCCCCCGACTGCAGGGGGAAGATGAGCCCCGTGCGCACGGCATAGCGCCCGGTAAGGAGCCCCGCGCGCGACGGCGTGCAGAGCGAGGCCGAGGCGTAGAAATCGGTGAAGCGCACGCCCTCGCGCGAGAGGCGGTCGATGTTCGGTGTGCGCACGACGGTGTTGCCGTAGCATCCCGGATCGCCCTGGCCCATGTCGTCGCAGAGGATGAGAATGATGTTGGGGGGCTTTCCGGTGAATCCTTTCAGCTTCTCCATGGGGAGCCGTCCGGGTATGGCCGACGCAAACGCCCCCTCGGTGGCGCCGAGCTTTCCGATGGAGCTAAGCCCCGCGTAGCCAAGCGCCGCGCTTCCGGCCGCTACGGCACCGAGCCTCAGCATGGCTCTTCGCGTAATCCGATTTTCCTTCATTCTAGGCCTCGATTATCCTGTCGTGTATGTTTGGGCCGGTGCTTGCCTTCCCGAAAAACGTTCCCATCGCACCGCCGTGGCGGCAGGGATATCCGAAAATCCCCGGCAAGTAAAGCAAAAAACTCCATACACTCCCGCCGCGGTTCTGGAACGCGGTCTCGTCGCTCCGGATGGCGGTCAGTATGTCGAGGTGATGGAGTACCGCCAGGGTACTGTATGAGGCGAGCGAAGCCGCGAAGACGAGCTCCCGTGCGCTCCTTCCCTGCAGCATCGCGCTCAGTACCACCGACAGCACGTACATCAGAACGGCCGGCACGCCCATTGGTCGATTGGTCCCGGGGAAATGAAGAGCGGGCATTGGCGGTCGGGTACCGAATACTGGCTGCGTACGGGTTTCTGTATCAGCCTCATTATTACACGGAATGCGCGGTGTAAAAACACTTTTTTCGTTTTTCGGCGGGGCGACAACGGTGGGAGAAAGGCGGGAATTTAATAATATAATCCGCGAAGATATATACCGACTTGACGAAA
>JALOTJ010000096.1 GCA_025457965.1 Spirochaetota bacterium
GCGAAGGCCGAGTGCGACGCCGCCTTCACGGAAACGCAGATAGGCCGCTTCGACGCGATCGTCGAGGCCATGGCGAAGAACGGCACGCTCCCGGAGCGGGTGCATCTTGCCAACTCGGCCGGCATCATCAACTTTAAAAAAGCGCACTACACCATGGTGCGTCCCGGCATCATGCTTTACGGCTACGACCCCATGGGCCACCGGCCCGGCGTGCGCTTCAACGGCGAGGCGCTCCGGCCGGTCATGTCGCTCAAGACGAAGGTGTCCTTTTTCAAGGTGTGCCCCGCGGGGGCCGGCATCAGCTACGGCCATACCTACATAACGCCCCACCAGACGCGCGTGGTTACGCTGCCGGTGGGCTACGGGGATGGGTACAGCCGATTGCTCTCCAACCGCGCGGAGGTGCTCATACGCGGCCGTCGCCACCCGGTCGCCGGAACGGTGTGCATGGACCAGACCATGGTGGACATAGGGCCCGACGGCACCGCCTACAACGGCGACGACGCGCTGCTCTTCGGCGAGATGGACGGCATGGCCATTCCGCTGGAGGAACTGTGCGAAAAGATCGGGACGATCACCTACGAGCTACTGTGCGGCATCAGCTCGCGCGTGCCCAGGGTGTACGTGGAGTGAGTGTCTGGTTTCATACGGCAACACGTACGTCCGATACCGATGACCTGAAAACATTCTAAATGCACGGGAATGCGCCCTCTCCCCGGAGCGCCGTTACTCCCGGCAAGAGGCATATCCCCGGCGGTTCCTGCCTGAAAAAAGTCCATTCTTCCGGACGGATTTTCCCCCGACAGGGTCTTTAAAATGTAATTGAGTGTGAACGACGGTGGTGTTAAACTAAAGCGGAGACCGTGACCGGCATTTCGGCGATTCCCATGTGCAGGACAGCGGTCGATAAAATGCACTGTGTCGCATGAAATTACCCATGGATACTAAGATAACCGTTTATCCGTTGCTGTTCATCATCATTTTAGCATCAATGGTGCTGTCGCCACCGTTATCGGGACAGACCATACCCGTGATTACTCATCCGGTAAACGACTACGCCAATATCATTCCCCCGAAAAGGGAAGTTACAATCGCCGCCATGCTCGTCGCGCACAGGGAAAAGACCGGCGTGCATGCGGCGGTCCTGACGGTCCCGACCACGCAACCGATGAGCATCGAGGAGTTCTCCATCAAGGTCGCGGAGAAATGGGGAGGCGGGTCAAAAGAGCGGGACGACGGCCTGCTCTTCACCGTGGCCGTTGATGACCGCCGCATGCGCATCGAGGTGGGCTACGGGCTTGAAGGATACCTTACCGACCTCAGGGCCGGGCGGATCCTCAACGGCATCAGGGAGGATTTCAGGAATAATGACTATGGAGGCGGAATAGAAAAGGCCGTGGAACAGATTATTGCCGCCACCGATGAGTTACGGCCCGGCCAGGATGTGCCCGCCGCGGCCAGGGTCCGCGGCGCCATTTCCATTTTTATCCTCCGGTTCCACATGATCTATGTGATCATGGGGGCGGCCGCCGGCTTTCTGTTTGTGTTATTTAAAAGACGTCAGGCCCACAGGCTTATCATCGGCGAGAAGACCGCCGCCCCCCGCTGGCGTCGGATAGTATCCATCCTGAACACCATCCTGGTTCTGCTGGGGATCTTTGCGGTGATACCGGTCCTTTTGCAGCTGTTCCTCCCCGGGGTCAATTTATGGGCTCCCGGCCTTTTCATCACCGGCGCCCTGGTCGGCATAGGAATCAGCGGGGTCATCATGACCCCGCCGTGGAGTGTTGCAGCCATGGTGAGGGCCGTCATCCCGGCGACGATAAGTCTCGCGGGGATTGTCGTGTGCCTTCACGTACTGAAGCCTCTCCCTGATACGGAAACCATCCAGGAAAGCATACTCTTGGCAATACTCATTCATGTAAATGTATTCCAGTTGATGTTTATTTTTTTGGATTCCGAGGGCGGCTCCGGCGACGGCGGCTCATGGTCCTCCGGTGATTCTTCCTCATCCAGTGATTCCGGCGATTCGTCCTGGTCGGGCGGGGGCGGCGACTTCGGCGGCGGCGGCGCGTCGTCGTCGTGGTGAGGCGTCAGATCCGGTTCGATGTGATGACGATAATGAGCATGATGTGGACGAGGATGCCTGGAAAGCTACGATACAAGTCTATCCCATAATCGTGATGCAATAACCTGGATTATAATTAATACTACGCAGGAATCTATTCCTTCCCCGTAGAGCCGTTACTCCCCTGATATACGGCATATTCGCGGCCGTTCCTGCCTGGGAAAAGTTATTTCTCCCCCGGCAAAAAGCCCCTCGACAGGGTCCTTACGATTCAGGTTATTACAGGTTTTCCTTTCACGTATACTAATGTCCCTCGCCGATAGGACTCGTACAAGCGATTTCATGATTCTGAATATGATAAACAAACGGCGCTCACCCCCCTTCCTCGAGGATCTCCTCGATTTTCAGGTAGCCCCCCACCCTGCTCTGCACGTTCGGGTCGTCGGTGTCCCACAGGCCGAAGGCTTTGACCGCGCGCACGCGGACGCGCTTTCCGGCGATCTGGCGCAGTCGCTCGGCCTTTACGCGCGAGCGGTCCAGCCGGACGAAATACTCCGCGTCGCCGGTTCTGAAATACCACTCGCGTACGGTCGGGTATTCCCTCCCCGCCTTGTTGATGAAACTTCTCGTTATGAATACCCCTTCCAGGGCAATCCCGCGCCCGGCGTCGCCGTTATCGTCCACGCATACCGGCCTTTGCCGCGCGCAAGCTATCCAGGCGATGATCAGCGGGAGCAGTAGGAGCGCCGACAACACGTGCCTCTTCGAAACGGCAGGCCGCCCGCTCATCGTGCCGCCCCGCGAATATCCGACGCCAGTTTTTTGACCGCGCGAAACGACTGGAGGCCGCGGACCTCGTCGCGCACGGCGGGGGGCGCGTTCTCGACCGCATGAACAACGCGATCGAAGAAATCCGCGAGGTCACCCCGGGGCCCTTTCACGCGCGAGAGGGCCGCGTAGAGGCTCCCCTCATTGATGGCGTGGAGCGATTCCGGCCCCTTCGCGCCCAGGGCCTTTTCACAGAGCCTCATCCAGCGCCGGGCGAGCCGCCCGTCCGCGAGCGCGGCGTGGGCCTCCAGCACCTCGTAGAGCTCGGAGCGGTCCTCGTCCGCGGTGACCATCCCCTTTTCGATTATCGCGGTGACAGCCGTGAGGATGCGCCCGGTCCCCGCCGTTGCGCGCTTGAGCGGGTCCGCGCAGCAGAACAGGAGGTCCCCGTCGCCTTTAATTACCCCATGCCGCAGGAGCCGGAGCACCAGGGCAGCCTCTTCCTCACTGGCGGGCGCGCACCGCTTCCAGAACCGTTCGCGCGCGTCCTCATCGCCGGCCCTGACGGCCTTCATATCGCGTGCCGGATCGTAGCGTTTTTTTATCCGCGCAAGCATCTCCGGCGGAGGATGTATCATTTCCTGAACACACTGGTCGATCCACTGCGAAAGGGAAACTTTTTCGCCCTTCGGGCGCGGGCCGTCGTCGTAGGTGTGCCCCCAGGCGACACGCCCCCCCGACCACTGAATGCCGGAGACGCCTTCCGGCGCGATGAAGGTGGCCGTAGTGTCCTCGTCGCGGGAACCGAGGTCCAGCTCGAGCTGTTCCCCTATGGCGGGCGCGTGGGGCGAGGGAACGGCGACAAAGGAAGCGCGCTCGAGAAGCGGCGGCACGCGTTCGATGTCGTAGAACAGCCGCAAAAAGCCGACCGCAAGGGGGAGGTACACGAACTCGTCGTCCGATCCGAAACGATGCCGCTCCAGGAAACCCGGGGGCACGATGTTTAATTGACGAACGACGGATGACTTTTTCATGGCCGGAAGAGATAAAGAATGTGGATGAGGAGATAAAAGACAAGCGAAATTCATCGCCAACCGGTCCCGGCGCTCCGCGCCATACCCGGACTAAGGGGTCATTTCGCCAAAAAAATAGCTCCCTTCCAGGAGCCATCGTACCACATGCGACGGCCCGCAGCATACACGGGTCGCACGACAGTCCGCTATCGCTGCGAGTCCGGCTTGTCCTGCCCTGTCTGCTTATAAAGATTTTTCTTTACCGCGTTGTTTTTCGAGTCTTTTTTCACCTGCGCCTGCTTGTCGTGTTTCGCCTTGTCCTTCTTTCCGCCTTTGTCTCCCATGGCCGACCCTCTCTCTATTTGATCCCGGTCAGATCGCATCATCCGGGGTTGATACCGTCTCTCCCGCGCGCGGCGTCGTCCGAATCGAACGCCGCCACCGGTACAACATACTCTTTATCGTACGATAAAGCAATACAATAACTTCGCAGTATGCCCGCGGCATCCCGGCCCGTTCGGCCGCCGCGCGCCGGGGGTGCGGGCATGCAGCTTCCGCGATTACGGATACTCCACAGAGGACGCGCCGGATGAATCGGCCCGGGGCGGCGGATGGCGTTTTTCCGAAAAAAATCATCACCTCCGAAAAAACTTTTAACAATCCGCCGCCGGAAAACGTATATATACTAAAGCAACCTGAAACGCTCCCGGAGGAAGCACATGATCGTGACGCTGAACGACCCCACCCCCTTTGCCGGCAAACGCATGGGCGGTATCGTCTTTTACCGGTTTTACGACATCCTCTGCGCCCGCCGCTACGTGGTGCCGCGCGATCCGAGGACCGACTCCCAGCGTGAGCGCCGGGCGGCCTTCGGGGAGGCCGTGGCCGCATGGCGCTCCCTGTCCGAGGGCGAAAAGGAAGCCTGGCGCGCACGGGGCCGGGCGGCTCACCGGAGCGGGTATAACGCCTTTATGGCCGCCTTCCTGCGCGGGGACGCGGCCGAAGGCGTTTCCCCGGTCGAAACGGCGGTGGAAACGCCCGTTGAGGGTTCGCGTCCCGTACGCGCGCCGCGTTCGGGGCGCGCCCGAAGCGTGCGGCGGCGGCGCACTGCGACGCTTCCCGGTACGCTCCTCCGGTACAGTTCCGGGAATGCTCCGCTCCCGCCTCGTACCCACCTCGTTCGCGGGAATGCACTATCCTGTCATTACGAATCCTGGCCGTTAAGGAGCGTTAAGTGCTCCGGAAATACTCTGTCATTGCGAGCCCCGGCCGTTTGGGGCGTGGCAATCTCATAACGCACCAGGTTCATGAATACGCTGTTGCCTGTTGAGATCGCCACGTCGCTGCGCTCCTCGCGATGACAGGCTTTTCACAGCATCCTGTCATTGCGAGCCCCCGTCTCATCGGGGCGTGGCAATCTCATAACGCACCAGGTTCATGAATACGCTGTTGCCCGTTGAGATCGCCACGTCGCTGCGCTCCTCGCGATGACAGGCTTTCCTGTAATATATATACCCCGCCACGCTTCCGCGTTCCCCCGCTCAATCATCTTGACATCGCCGGCATCCCGACGTATAAAAAGCAATCAAGTACGTAACGGGAGGAATCCATGTACGCATCGCGCCCTTCGATTGACCACGCCCGCTGCACACTGTGCGGCAAATGCGTCGTGATCTGCGAGAGCAACAAGCTCGCCATCCGCGAAAAAAAGCTCCATGTGCTGGACGACTGCGCCGTCTGCGGGCACTGTTACGCCGTATGTGAAGCCGGCGCAGTTTCCTTCGTGGCCCTACGGCCGCGCGTATTTAAAAGCTTCCCCTACAACGGCGCGTATTTCCCGCCCGGAAATCCCGATCCCTCGATCGTCGCGGGGCTTATCGGTTCGCGAAGAAGCGTGCGCCATTACACCTCGAAGGAGCCGGCCACTGAAACCATTTCCGACCTGCTTGAATGCGCCTCCATGGCGCCCTCTGCTCACAACGACCAGCAATGGGAGTTCGTGGTGGTCCGCGACAGGGCCGTCATCGCCTCGCTCGCCGGTCGCCTGCTCGAGTATTACGGCGCGTTAAACAGGCTTGTTGCCAACACCTTCATGAGAAGGCTCGCCGGGCTTTTCATGGGGAAAAAAGTGGACCAGTACTATTCCGAGCATTATTCCGGGGTCCAACGGCGCATTGCGGCCGCGGCCGGGAAAAAGGACCTGTTCTTCTATGGCGCCCCGGCGCTCATCGTCGTTCACAGCGCGATGGACGGGAACTCCCCGCTGGAGAACGCCCAGTACGCGGCCTACAACATCTGCCTGCTCGCGCATGCCATGGGGCTGGGAACCTGTTTTATCGGCTACGCCTCGTACCTGCTCAACCGCGACAGATCCTGGAAGAAGCGGCTGGGGATTCCTTCCGCACACGGCGTGCACGCGGTCCTGACGCTGGGCTACCCGGCCAGGGAATTCCTGAAGCCCGCGCCGAGAAAGGAGTACGCGGCGCGCTGGATAGGCTGATAGTCGATAGGGCCCCTCACCCGCACGGCCGGAGATAGAGCCGCACGGCCTCCCCCGGGAGCTTCGGGCCCTATTATTAATTTCACCGGTTCGCATTTAATGCTTTGATTCAGCGATCATAGGGCATACACTCCACAGATCAAACCGGAGGTCTAAATTGGAGAGCATACACAAAAGGTACATTTCGTTCGACCAGGGAGTGGTGAGCGCCATAATCAATTTCGCGGCCAATTTCGCGATCGGATATTTCGTGGCCCTGTCGGTCATGCCGCTGTGGGGCTGGCCGGGAATCGTGGCCGATTCGATGATCATGATTTTCCTGCTGACCTTCCTCACCTGCCTTGTCATCACCTGGGTCACCTACCAGAAGATCAAACAGAAGAAAATAGCCGCGCTGGCGTGGCGCAGGGCGTCGCACCCGGTTCTTAAATATCTGCCCGCCAGCATCTGGTGGCGGTCGCTGTTGCTGGGCGTTGTCTACCTCGTTCTCCTGACCCCGGTCGTCATCCTCGTGCTGACCGCGCTCGGCGTGGATTCGATGAGCTTCTGGCAATTCGTGACCTTCAAGGGCTCGTTTGCCGGGGTGAACGCGCTTCTCGTCGGGCCGCTTTCCGCCTTCTGCGCGCTGGGCGATGATTGAGCCCCCGCCTCACAGGTGCCGCGCGAAGAACTCCGTCACCCGGCGTTCAGCCTCCGCGCGCCCGTTGTTCCACTCCATGGTGTGGCCCGGCCCCTTTACGCGCCAGAGCGTTTTGGGTTCTCCGGCCGCCTCGTGGAGCCGCAGGGCGTGGTCGATCCCGACCTCCGGGTCGTTCTCGGAATGGATGATGAGTATCGGCCTGGGCGCGATCTTGCCGATGTGCGCGAGCGGGGACACCGAATCGAGGTCGAACCCGCCGCGAAGCCCGGCAACGAGAAGGATCACATCGACCAGCGGAAACGCGGGTACGTGAAAGCGCGTCCGCGCCCGGTGGGCCAGCTGTTCGCGCGCGCTCGAGAATCCGCTGTTGAAAATGCCCGCGCGGACGCGGGGATCGCTCGCCATGGCGGGGATGGCCGCCGACGCGCCCATTGAAAATCCCATTATGCCGATCGACTCCATGCCGAGCCCCCTGTCCGCGTACTCGATCATCGCCGCGATGTCCTTCTGCTCGTGGCTCCCCATGGAGAAAAACGAGCGCGCGGGATCGTTCATATTGCCGCGCAGTTCCACAAGCAGATAGTTGAATCCCGCCCGGTTGAGCGCCGCGGCGTACCGGAGCCCCGCGTGGCGGTTGCCTCCATGCCCGTGGACGAAAACCACGAGCTTGCGGGAGCCCGCGCGCGGAACGAACCAGCCGTCGAGCCTCAGCCCGTCTGAGGTCGTGATGGAAACGTCGCGGAACGCGAGCCCGAGCTCCGACGGCCCCTTGCAGTACACATAGGCGTCGTGGCATTTGTAGGGAGGCTTAAGGAGCGCCGACGAGAAATGCCATCCCGCCGCGAAGAGCAGCAGTGTCAGCACCGCGATTACAATGAGAGCGAGCGTCAGGGTTCTGCGTATCGACATGGTTTCAGCCTCCGTACGCCGAGATCGCGCGACGCCCTGTCGAGGCGCAGGCGCAGTTTATCCGGTCTCACGGATTTCCGATTTGGTCAAGAAGGAATCCTGCCGGATATTCATTGACATAAACGCGTTTGTGTGCAATGGATATGAAAGCGTACAGGAGATACGAATGAAACCAGCAACGCAGAAAGCGCCGTCGGGCGCAGTGAAGAAGGTCGCCACGTCAATCAAGCTGGCCTACGGCTTCGGCGACATCGGCAGCAACATCTTCATCGTCACCTCGGGATTTTTCCTGCTCTTCTTTCTCACGAACGTTCTGGGGATCAACCCAGCGCTCGCGGGGCTCGCGCTCCTCTTCCCCAAGCTGTGGGACGTGGTTTCCGACCCCATCATGGGGGCCATTTCGGACCGCACCCGCTCGCGCTGGGGGCGGCGCAGGCCGTATCTCCTCTTCGGCGCGCTCCCCTTCGGCCTCTCCTTCTTCGTGATGTTTCTCGCCCCCGGCTACGAATCCGAATCGGCCCGCGCCCTGCACGTTGCCCTCATGTTCGCTCTGGGCTGCACGGCCTTCACCATCATCAACGTGCCCTACTCGAGCATGGTGGCCGAGATGTCCGACGACTACAACGAGCGCATGTCCATCACCTCGTTCAGGATGATCGGCTCGTCAATCGGGGTGCTCGCCGCGGGAGGGCTTTCGATGCCGCTGGTCGAGATGGGGGGCGGCGGGGCCGCGGGCTTCCGCTTCATGGGGATCGTCTTCGGCACGGCAATCGCGCTCATCACGCTGGTGTGCTTCTGGGGCACGCGCCGGGCGAAGACCCTTCCGGTCGCCGAACTTGCGCCCCCGGCGGGGGAACAGGTCCGCATCGCGCTCAAAAACCGCCCCTTCATCATGCTGATGGCAAGCTACATGCTGCAGTCCACCGGTATCGGGGTGCTGATGGCGGGACTCATTTATTTTATCAAGCACGTCATGGAGCTCCCCGAGACCTCCATGGGGGTGGTCTTCCCCATTCTGTTCGGCACCGCGATCGTGTTCATCCCGGTGTGGGTGAAGATCGGCAAAAAACTCGGGAAGATCCGCGCGTACCGCATTGGGCTTGCCATCATCGCCGTCATGCTGGTGTCGACCTTCTTCACGCAGGCCTCGCAGCTTACGCTGTTCTACGTGCAGGTGTTTCTGCTGGGCATCGGCTTTTCGAGCTTCCAGCTCTTTCCGTTCTCGATGCTTCCCGACACGATAGAGTACGACGAGATGAAGTCGGGCATGCGGCGCGAGGGAATTTTCTCCGGCGTGTGGGCCTCGGGCCAGAAGATGGCCTATTCGGTCGGCCCGGGCATCATGGGCTTCGCGCTGGCGCTCTCGGGCTTCAACGCGGGCGGGCCGCAGGGAGAAAACGTGGCGACGGGCATACGCGTTGCGTTCTGCCTGATTCCCGCGGCGGCGCTCCTGCTGAGCTTCATTCCGTTCGGCGCGTACGACCTCACCGAGGAAAAGTTCGAGGAGATAAAAAGGAAGATCGCCGGCAAATAAATTCCGTGTTGTTTTGCGGCGGCGTTTATTGCGCGCCACTATCCCATTTCGGGGCCGTGCGGTTCGAGGTCCATGTATTGAATGACCCGGATTACGCCCTTGACGAAAGGGTTTATCGCAGGTAGCATACCCGCGTGTCTTTCCGTCTTTGTGTCCATGCGCGTTTTTTCGGGAAAAGAATTTATGCCGTTACAAACGGAGGCGCCGAACCGCAAACCACAGGCATTATAACCCAAAACATCACCTCACCCATCTCCCCCTCCCTGACTATTTTCCGGTGATCAGGAACAGGTTTCGGCCTGCGGCGTTTAAATCCAAAGCAGTAACCGTATATGCGACGCCGCCGTGGCTCACCGGGCGTTGCATAAGGCCGTTCAATGGATTCACCGGGGGAGGAAAAGAATATGTCACTTAAAACCGATAAAAAAACACATGCGTTTGGGGTCATGGGCCTGATTTTCGCCGTTGCGATACTGGTACTGCCCGCTTCCGAGGCCGTATGCGTCGAAAGCGCCGTGGCGGGAAAGCTCGAGGAGTTCACCGACGGCATCATAGCCAGTCTCGTCAAGCGCGCCCCGGCGACCGCGCCCGTCGCCATCGCCAATTTCGACGAAAAGGACGAACGCGCCCGTCGAAGCGATCTCGGTTTCGCCGTCTCCGAGATCATGACCGAGCGATTCTCAAAATCAGGAAAATTCCTGATCGTGGAGAAACAACAGCTCGCGAAGATCGTGAGGACGCTGGAACTGGGGCAGACCGGCCTGTACAATTACGACAGGGTCGCCGCCGTGGGCAGGCTGGTGGGCGCGCGCTACCTTGTTGTCGGCTCGGTTTCGCACCTGGCGGGCTTCTACCGCGTCGCGGTGCGGGTCGTGGAGGTGGAGACCGGCGCGGTCCTCCTCTCGGATTCGGTCGAGATCGACTCGCAGATGCTCGAGAACGCCGCCGAGAAATACCAGCCTCCCCGGTACCGGTTCACCGTTGGGAGCTCCATGAACTGGTACGGTTCCGATTACGAGGGCAGCGCCATCTACACCATAGGCCTCAGCGGCGGCTACTGGTACCAGGTCTACCGCAACCAGTGGGTCTCGCTCATCGCCAATTATCATTTCGGGTACTTCTATATTCGAAGGAACGAAATGGTCGGCGCCGACGGCGTCAACATGTCGTACGCCATTCGCAACGCGTTCGTGGCGCTCGCCGGCTACGGGTACCGCTTCAACCTCACCCGCGTGCTCTCGGTACAGCCCGGCCTGTTCGGCGGATGGGTGCTCGGTTCGATGAAGACGGACAATCTCTTTTCCCCGAACGCTGGAATTCCGGAAACCTATACCTCGACAGAGACATACTCCAGCGCGGTGTTTCAGCCCCGTGTTGACTTCATTTTCAACGAGCAGATTGATGGACATGGCTTTGATGCCCAGCCCGGTGACCGGCGGAAGCAAACCCTGCTGCCCGGAGCGGATGCCGCCTGAAGGAAGCCCGAACAGGCGCGGGACGCTGGGACCGGTGACATCGGCGTCTAATATACCGACGCGCTGGCATTTGTTCGCCAACGCTGCTACGGATGAGGAGAGTTGGGCAGCCATGACGGACAACGAGAAGTCATTGGTGTTGAGCGTGGCCGTACTGGGTGGCACCGGCGATGAAGGTTCCGGGCTGGCCCTTCGCTG
>JALOTJ010000097.1 GCA_025457965.1 Spirochaetota bacterium
GAGTACCGCAAGTACCGCGAAAAGCTTTCTCATGGAATTTCCTCCAATTTAATTGTGAAGATTAATTGTGAATCAGAGTAAGAAGCGGTTATCGGGCGACAGGGAAGGCTTCACGTAGACAGCACGACGATCACCCGGCCCCGAAACGGCCCAACTATTTATTCGAGGCATAATATACACAAGAGTCGGGGCCGCGGCAAGCGTTTTATGAGGTTTTCAGGCGAGCGCGTCGAAGAAGGTGCCGGGCTGGTACGAGAGGTAGCGGTTCTCATACACCCGTCCCTTCGATGAATATTCGGTCGCGGGCGAATTGAAGAGGGCGCCGAGCAGGCGCTCTCGCTCCTCGGGGGAGGGCGTAATGTAGGTGGCGTTCGACTCGGTCTGGCGCATGATGCCGTGGATCGACGTCACCTTTCCCGCGTTATAGGCGGGCCACAGGAACGCCTTTTCCGAAACGATCCGGTTGCCCTGGTGGATGGAGAGGCTGATCTCCGCGATGCCGGAGGAAATCTTCATACTCCCAATATCGGCATGCGGTAGCGCATTCTTGAATGCGCTCGTACGGACTTTGCGCTTATTTCCCCCCCGGGCGTCCGCCACCCAGCGCACGGCGAACCGTGTCGTACTCGCCTTTCGCGTTCCAGAAGGTGTAGCCGCTCACGCCGCTTTCGAGGGCGCCGTTGACCTGGCTCAGTATGTAACCCGGCCCCCAGGTGGGAGAAAGCATTTTAAACGCCTGAAGATACGGCCGCATCGGCGCCCCGTCACCGGCGACAATGCGGGCGCGGATGCCGCTGTCGAGCACGATGCGGTAGGGGTGCTCGTCCCCGGGGTAGCGCCGGTAATATCTGCCGCCGAAATGCGAGGGGTACACCATGGGGCAGACCGCGTCGGCGATCGCGGCGATCTCCTCAACGTCCTGGCCGATCCAGTTGCCGAATCGGTACATGGCGTTGAAGCCGTAGATGTCCACCGAAAGCGGCACGGGAAGGGCGCGCTTGGCGCGCTCAAGGAAGTCGCTTATGACCTCGGATTTGAAGCCGTCTTCGAAGCGGCGGTGCCGGTAGCGGCACAGGTGCGTCGGTCCGTCCGAGGGGAAGCGGATGTAGTCGAACTGTATCTCGTCGAAACCGAGTGCGGCGAGCTCCCTGGAGAGCGCGATGTTGTATTCCTGCACCAGCGGAGAATAGGGATCGACCCAGTACTCGCCCTCGGTGCCGCGCCATGCGGTGTTCGTTCGCGCGTTCCATATCGCGTGGCGGTTGCCGTCGTAGCGGAAGAGGTTTGGATCCTTGAAGACCACGACGCGGGCGATGGAATGAATGCCCTCGCGCCGGAGGGTGCCGAGTATCGTTCGGACGTCAACCGGTTTGCGCGCGGCGCCCGCGCGATCAGCGATCTCATTTTCCGTCCGAAAGTAGAGGTTTCCCAGGTCGTCCTTCATGTCGATGACCATGGCGTTCATTTTGCACGCGTGTATCGTGGCGATAAGGCCACGCAGGTTGCGGCGTACGGCGGGGACGCTCGCGTAGAGGGCTTTTTTGCCGCTGGCCCGCGAGCGAAGGTCGTTTGTGCGCGGTTTTTCGTGCGCGCCCATTCGATATATGAGCGGCGGGTATGCGCCTGAGCCGTCCAGCGCGAGGAGTGCCAGCGGTTTCCCGCCGGACGGAAGGCGGCGCATAATGCCGTCCACCTTGAGCTCACTCCACACTCCGGAGGCCACATTCAGACGCCAGGCGGAGCCGCCCGCCGATACGAAAAGTGAGCCGCCCCTCGCGTGAAGGCCGTGAATGACCATGGAAGTCCCGTTGCCGGGCGGCGCGCCCAGGGCTTTCCATGAGCGGCCGCCGTCCTTCGATCCATACAGGCCGCCGCCGAAATTCAGCCCCGCGTATACCATGTCCGGGTTCGACCCGTCGGGGGCGATTGCGGCAACCTCCTCGAAGAAGAAGACGTCAGCGGAGTAGGGCTCGCGGGGAAGGCCCGCCGACGAGGAAAGCAGGCCGCGGTCGGTGACGCGGTAGATGCCGTGGAACGAGGTCCCCGCGTAGAGAGCGCCCGAGGGGGTAAAGGCGAGCGCGGTGATGTAGTGGTTATGCTCCAGGGACTTCATGGGGATGCTCGACCAGTTGCGGCCACCGTCGTGCGAGCGGTACAGGGAGTGCTTCGTAGCCAGGGCAAGCGAACCAGGCCGGGCGTCGCCGGCGGCGAATGCGGTGATTTTACGATAACGATCCGGATGCAGTTCGGAGCGCAACCGGAAAAGATCACTGTTGATGGAGCGCCATGCCTTTGAACCGACAGGACTGGCGAACACGCCGGAGTCCCGGGTAAGGAGGTAGAGATTGCCGGCCGCATCGGCGATTATTGAAAGCGGGATAATCGTGCCGGGCAGTCCTTCGTTAAAGCGCCGCCAGCTTTTGCCGTCGTTATCGGAAACAAGCAGGCCGATATTTTCCGTCAGAAGAACGGCCCGCGTCCCGGCGGAGAATGCCGGAGATACAGCGAACAGGTATAGGGCGAGCGCGGCGGCGAGCGTTCTAAAAACGCTCATTGAACATTTCCCGGTTGAGGATCACGTAGGTGTAACCCTGTTCAGTGAGAAAGAGCTGGCGGTTGTGCGCGAACTTTTCCTCCACGCTGTTGGAGGTGATGATGGTGTAGAAATACGCGCGGTTTTCGCCCTTCTTCGGGCGAAGTATGCGTCCAAGGCGCTGCGCTTCCTCCTGGCGCGATCCGAAGGTGCCTGAAACCTGAATGGCGACGTTGGCGTCGGGAAGGTCGATCGAGAAGTTTGCCACCTTCGAGACGATGAGGATTTTAATATTGCCTTTCTTGAAATCGGCATAGAGCATTTCGCGCTCTGAGACGGGCGTTGCGCCGGTGATGAGGGGATACTTGAAACGCCGTTCCAGCTCCTCGAGCTGTGAGATGTACTGGCCGATTATCAGAACGCTTGCCCCCCGGTGGTGTTCGAGTATCGTTCGGGCGATATCGATTTTGTCCTCGTTCTCGGATGAGATGCGGAATTTTTCCCGGTCCCTCGCGATGGAATACTGATAGCGAAGGTGCTCGGGAAGCTCGATTCGTATTTCGGTGCAGATGGCCTCGGCGATCCAGTTTGATTTTTCGAGGATCTTCCAGGGCATATCGTATTTTTTTGGGCCGATGAGACTGAAGACATCGGCCTCCATCCCGTCCTCCCGGATGAGTGTGGCGGTGAGCCCCAGCCTGCGCTTGGACTGTATCTCGGAGGTCATGCGGAACACCGGCGCAGGGAGAAGGTGCACCTCGTCATAGATGATCAGGCCCCAGTTCTTGGAACGGAAAAGATCGAAGTGAAGAAAGCTTTCGTTCTTTTTTTTTCGGTAGGTCAGGATGTTGTAGGTGGCCACCGTTACGGATTTCACCTCCTTCTTCTCGCCCGAAAACTCTCCAATCAACTCTGGCGCGATATCGGTCTTGTCGAGCAGTTCTTCGCGCCACTGGCGGATCGCGACCGTGTTCGTCACCAGTATGAGCGTCTGGGTCTGGAGCAAGGCCATCGCGCCTATTCCTACCATGGTCTTGCCCGCCCCGCATGGCAGCACCACCACTCCGCTCCCGCCGTCCGGCCCGCCGCCGCGATAGAACGCGTTGACGGCGCTCTGCTGATAATCCCGGATGATAAACGGGTTGCCGGACAGCGCGGTGGCGCGAAGGCCGAACACCAGCGGATCGCCCTCCTCGTATCCGGCCGTATCCTCCACCGGGAAACCCATCTTGATAAGGGCCTGCTTGATGTGGCCCCTCAGGTCCGACTTCACCTCCACAATGAAGTCGTCGACCGGGCCGGCGATGTATGACTGGATTTTACGGTCCCGGACGATTTCGTTCAGAAGCAGTGAATCGGAAGAAACGAGGAGCATCCTGCCGTCCTTTTTCACCAGCCGTATAAGGCCGTAGCGGCGCATCTGCTCGGAGATCGTCGTGAGCACGATCTCGGGGATGTCGTAACGGGAATAGCGCCCGAGCGAATCGATGATGGCGCCGGTCGTAAGGCCTGCGGAGGCCGCGTTCCACAGCGACAGCGGCGTAACGCGGTAGGTGTGGATGTGCTCCGGGCTCTTTTCCAGTTCCGCGAAGGGAGAGATCGCGTCGCGCGCGTTCTCGAAATCGGAATTGTCCACCTCGAGGAGGATGGTATTGTCGCTCTGAACGATGATTGGTCTTGTTTTGGTCATTATAGGGATGCTGTAAGCTTCTCCAGTGTTATAAGTTCGCGTCGCATCTTTCTCTTAATGCCGGGGCTGATGATGAGCCCGAGCATGAAACCTATGGGTCCAAGCGGCAGCCTGATCACCGCTTCTACCTCGATCCGGGCGTTCCCGCCGATTTCACTGAACGAAAACGCCCAGCAATATTCCGGGAGCGGGCCCTTTATCTGCTTCAGTTCGGCAAATTTTTCAGGGACGGTGGTGTACTTCAGGCGAGCGCTCATGCGCATGAAAAAGGTAAGCCGCAGTACCGCGTCGACAATTTCGAGGCCCGGTTCGCTGCGGGCTATCCGCGCCCCCAGAAGCTCCTTTTTAAGGGCTCCGAGCGCGGCGACGTTCTCAAAGTGCCTGAATGCCTCCTTCGGGGAGCAGGACAGCGTTGTTCGAAGTCGTGCCTTTATCATCATCCGTCCATTGAAGGAGGAATTGTCGGCGTATGCACCGGTTTTGTCAAATGATTTAACTCCGTCGTCCGCGCGGGAAGATCGATTAATTACTTGCACGAAACGGGTATATTTATAATAATATAACCATAATGGCGGCATGATGTTCATTACAGTGAGGTGCTCTTGCGGGGGTTGCCATGATGAAGACGGCCTTTCTGTACGACGATGTTTTTCTCGAACACGAGACCGGAGAGGGCCACCCGGAACGAGCCGAGAGACTGCGTACGATGCTGCGAAGGCTCGAGGCGGGCGGGTATTTGGGCCGGCTAATCACGGTGCCGATCCGCACCGCCGATGATCGTCACCTCGAACTTATACATAAAAAGGAGTATATAGAGCGGGTCAGGCGGGGGATCGAGTCGGGAGAGGAGTTTTTCGATTCCGTTGACAATACCGTCTGCACCAGGACGTACCATGTGGCCCTGTCCGCCGTGGGTGGTTGCCTGAACATGTGCGATACGGTGATGAGTGGAAAGGCCTCGAACGGCTTCTGCGCGGTGCGCCCCCCCGGCCACCACGCGGAAAACCAGAAGGCGGGAGGGTTCTGCTTTTTCAACAACGTGGCGATCGCCGCCCGCTATTTCCAGACCGAGTACGGCGTCAAAAAAGTG
Source organism: Spirochaetota bacterium (assembly GCA_025457965.1). Lineage (GTDB taxonomy): Bacteria > Spirochaetota > UBA4802 > UBA4802 > UBA5368 > MVZN01. The sequence goes on from JALOTJ010000097.1 coordinate 5,314, forward strand.
GCGATAGTGGACTGGGATGTCCATCACGGCAACGGTACGCAGGACGCATTCCAGGATGACGACTCGGTATACTATATCAGCCTGCACCAGTACCCCTATTATCCGGGAACGGGAGCCGAGACGGATATCGGGTTTGGCCCAGGGCTGGGATACACCCTCAACATCCCCGTAAAGGCCGGAAGCGGCAACGGCCTCTACCTTCAGGCGTTCAATGAACGGGTGGTTCCGGAGCTTGAACGCTTCAGGCCCGAGATCGTGCTTGTATCCGCCGGGTTCGACGCGCACCGCGACGATCCATTGTCCTCGATCAACCTTACCGGCGACATGTATTACCGTTTTACGAAAATGCTCAAGGAGGTGGCGCGAAGGCATTCCTCCGACCGGCTCATCGCGTTTCTAGAAGGCGGGTACAATGTCGATGTGTGCGCCGAAGGCGCCGAGCAGGTGATAAAAGCGCTGCTCGAGGACTGAGGGGCCACGGCCCTAGCGTAGTTTCAAATCGGCATCGAAACGATAGAGCAGCGAGGAATCGACCATGAACGCCTTTTTCGGAAAGTCCGACCGGAGCGGGCGGGAAATATCCAGTACGTGGTTCAATACGCCCTGCGCCTCCCCGCCCGAAAGCCGTGCCGGCTGAAAGGGGTGCGAGGCGGTGTTCCCGGTGATGGGGTATACCCGCATTGATGACAGCCCTTTCTTGCTGAAATCAAAGGCTACGACGATATTGTCGCGGATATCCTCGTTTATCGACCCGAAGAGAAAGTTTCCAAGCGAGTAGACGATCGGCCTGCCGCGATATACCTCAATCCCCTGGTAGACGTGGGAGTGATGTCCGATAACGGCGTCCGCTCCGCCGTCTATCAGCGCGCGGGCCATCTCGACCTGGTCCTCGGACGGATAGTTGGTGTATTCATCCCCCCAGTGAAGGTTGACGACGATAAAGTCAGTGAAGCGTTTGAACTGCTCGATATCCTTTCGCATCGAATCGAGGACCGCACGGGCGATGCCCGGAGCGGACGCCGTCGCGTAGGCGTCCCTGTAACCGAGGTTGGTGTACGAGAAAACGGCGACGGAGATTCCTCCCCGCGAGACCAGTATGGGAAGCGAGGCCGTCTCGGCGTCGATTCCCGCACCCGCACAGCGGATGCCTTCCGCCGAAAGGTTCGCTATGGTGTCGAGGAGGGCGATATTTCCGAAATCCGACAGGTGATTGTTGGCTAGCAACGCTCCATCGAGCCGGCCTTCCGCAAGCACGCGTACCATGCCCGAGGGGACGTTAAAGATATATTTCTTGTCGGCGTGGGGCTCTCCTCTGTCAGATATCGGGCCCTCCATGTTGAAGAAACGGTAGTCGAAACCGGAGAGGAACCCGCGGATTCGTCGGAGCGGGAAGCCGTATCCCTCCTTTTCGACGGCCTCGCGGATGCCCCAGTCGAGCATAACGTCTCCGCAGAAAAGAAGCGAAATCTCCCGGGGCGCTTCCTCCCCCTGCAGGGACGTGCACACGGCGAAAAGCAGGATGATCAAAGCGACGGCTGTCCGAGATGGCATCGTCATGGGTGCGGGACCCTCCCTGTGGAAGTGGAAAACACGCGAACTGCAATGGTAGCGGCGGTTTGACAGGCATGTCAAGTTAATTCGTTCGGGAGCGATCGGGACCATCAAATCGCTTGACCATGCGCGCTTTATGGTGTTTATTCCGCATATGCGAATGCGCCTCATAATCATTCTCGCTGCAGTCGCCATGCTCTCCTGTGGGCGTGAGCGCTGCGGCTCGCTTCGTGTGTCGCCGATAAAGGACGGGCCGGGATCGACCCTCGTGCATATACTCGGCATGGCCAATCAGAACAGGGTCGACGAAGTTTCGTCGTCCATAACATACACGCTGGTGGCGGATTTCGACGAAAATATGAGAGTGCGGGGAACGGACGACTGGAGCCCCGGCGGCAAGAAAGCGTTCTGGAATAAGCTTACGCGCGACTGCAGCATCAGGGAGGTGCTTCTCCGCGACGAAAAGATCAGCGGCACCTTCGCGTTCGTGCGCTGCAGGCTCGTCTATCGAGACGACGTCGCGGAAGATGTTCGGGCCGAGATGAAAATGACCCCGGCCGGGAGCTGGGTCCTCATCGTCTATCCGGGGATGCTGCGCCGCTGAACCGCATGCCCTGATCCGCACTCCTCAAAAAGTCCCCGAGGCGGCGAACTCGAGCCGTTTTTGCACGGTTTCTCCGCGCGCCCACTGGTGGAGATACCGGCCGGAGAGACTGAAGCGTTCGCCGCGGACAATAACCCGTGCGGCGATGATGTCGGATGTCCTCGTTATGAACATACCGGGAATGCTCGAATTTGCCAGGGGCGAGATGACACCGTAGAGCCGTTCGCCTCCGGTGACGTGCGTGCGCGCGTAATGAACCGATAGCGCGCTCTTTCGTACGATTTCCATTGCGAGCCCTCCCTTCGCCATCACGCCCCCGCCTCCCTGCTTACTGCGCTGCCCCAGAACGGATGTCTCGGCGTCAAGGAATTCAAGCATGCGCAGCTTTAAGGAGCCGGCGGCCTGCTGTGAACAAAGTGGCGCGCCACGGCTCGTCTTTTCATACCGGCGGGCCGAAAGCTCCGCGGACCTGATTCTGGAGCCCGAATATCGGATGAAATATTTTTCCCTCGACGTGTAGGGCAACTCCGAGTCTGCGGGCGCGGGCACGAGCTTTTTCTGGGAGGCGAACGACGTACCCGCGGCAAGTCCCCGAACCGGCCGTGCTTCCGCTTCGAGGAAGAAGCCCCTTTCCGGATACCGTTCACCGATGGTGGACTGGTACGGAGCGTTAAATTCCGTAGATGTTCGCTTTATCGCGAAAGAAAAGGAGAGCAGCGGATGGGAAAACCGTGTTCCGCAAACGACGCCGTTCCCGGTAGAGCGAGACCTGCCCCGCTCATCGTCGCTTCTTCCGGTCGTGCTGAGGGCGGAGTCCAGGAATACGCTCAGGCGCTCGTCGCGGTAGCGAAGCATCACGCCCGCACCGTGGAGGTTCCGGTTTCCAGTATGCACGCCGTCGTTGTTTTCCCTGTCCCATTCAATGGCGTCGCCCTGAGGGGTGGTGAGGTCGGTATAGACGTAATAGGGTTCGATCAAAAAGACCCCCGCGGCGGCAAGCGACAGCATCAGGCCGCCGGTGCGGATTGTCGCCGGTTCGCTGTGCCCGCAGTCGCGTTCGAGAGAAGCCTGGATGGTGCCGAGGGAATTTCCGGTGCCCGCCGAAAAATACCCGTCTTCGGCGATGTAACGCGGGACGATCGAAAAAAACGAGTGAAGAACCAGCGCGACCGTCTCGCCTTTCATCCTGTACGACACGGCGATGCCGTTGAAGGCGTACGACGGATTGCCGCTTTTAACGGGAGAGAAAACATTCTTCTCCTCGTTCATGGATCGCCAGGAGAAAAGGTCGGGGGTGTATGCCTGCGGCCTGCCAAGGAGCAGGCCACCGCCGAAGGCCGCCGTATAGTTGCCCGCGAGCAGATGGAGCCGGGCGGACGCGTCGGCGAGTACGAGGCTCCATGTATGGCTTTCGCTTCCATCTCCGTTGCGTACCATCGTGAAGTTCAGGGAACTTCTCTCACTTAGAACGAGGACCGAAGCGAGCCGGTAAAACCGGCTTATTGAATCCTCGTAATCGCGCGCATCCTGCCGGTATTCACCGCGCACCTGCAGGCCGGTGTCCCGGCCGACGGCGGTTGACGCGGCCATGGCCAGGCCGAGCACGCAGATTACCGTGGCTCGGAGCATGCGGAGATGATCGCCTTTTTAATGTGGTCAGGTATGTCCTTCATGCCGGCAATCTCTCGGATCAGTTCATCCCTGCCGAGATCACGGGCGCGGTCTGCGACCCTGAGGGCCACTGAAGCGGGAACCCCCCGATGGATGAGGCCGGTGAACAGCTCCTTCCGCTTTTCGTTCGAGGCGTACGGCCTGGATGCCGCCGCTCCCCGGCCGGTGCCCGGGGGGCGGCGATATTTTTCATTCCGGTCAGATTCTTCGGCAAGTCCCTCGATGTGCTCCATAAGCTCGTTTACCTCAAGCTCCTCCAGGCCGATCTGGCGCAGGGCGTGCCGCGAGACGGGCCCGATCATCTGGCGGTACTTCATGATCCGCTCGGGGATCCCCTCGCGCAGTACCGGTATCTCGGCCAGATCTTCCAGCTCGCATTTGTTGATGTCGATCTTTCGCGCTGGTGGAGTAAAGTTCCGCCGCCGTCGAAGCGTTTCATAACGGATTTCCTCGAAAAACGAGTCCACCGAAAGCGCGGTGATCGCGACCGAGTGGGTCGCTCCGAGATATGCATGCTGCCGGATGCCGTAGGAGACGATCAGCCGTCCCAGGCTGAAGAGCACCGCGCCAGAAAAACTTGACGTCTCGCGCGCATAGCCCGCCCGGACGCCGACACGGGGGAGCAGGTTGGCTGAAAGGGAAAAGCTGTTGATCGGGCCATAGTATTCGCGGTTGAGGTTCCAGGCTATCGACACCCCCCTTGCCGGTATGACCGCCACGCCGGTGCTCCATGACGGATACATAAGCCCGTCGGAATCGTCGAGTGCCGAGCGAATGTTCTCCTGGATGAAACCGAGGTGAAGCCATTCGAACGGCATGATGATGGCCGCCGCGGTGAAATCGATGAGCGAATGCCGCCGCGAGTATCCGTCAGCCTCTATCGACAGATCATGGCGCGCCACTCCGACTCCCGCGGTTATTCGCGGATGCACAAGCCTGCCGGCGTCCAGGGCGAATCCGCGCTCGCGGTATTCGCCCGTTCCGAAGAGGGAATACGACCCCTGGATGCCGTTCGTCCCGTCCGAATACCCGGCGTGGCTCGTGCCTGTATTCAGCCCTTCAAGCGCGTACGGCCTGGCGTATGAAGCGCCGAAATGGAACGAATTCCAGAGCGGGATATACGCGGGGTTTCCGGTATTGACCAGGGCGGAGTCGGAAACCGCACGCACAAAGGGGAACAGGGCGGCGGGGGAGCTTGCACGGTATTCAAATGCCGCCGGCGGGTTCTGAAAAACCATGAGGATGACGAACAGCGTATTCATCGGCCGCGGACCGGGATGATGAAAATGCGCTCGGAGTCGGAACGCTTGAGGCGCGGGGCGGTCGCCTCGATAAGTCCGACGTGCAGACCGGTCGAGGCCCGCCGGCCTGCGCCGCGCACGTCCCACGGCATCGAGAAGGGCCCGGGAAAGATATCGAGGTACAGCGGGCTTTCGTAGATAAGTCTTCCCAGGGGAGAAAAAACCCTGAACCGAAGGTTGCACGGTTCGTAGACGAACACATCGATCGATGACGGTATGCCGGCACCATGGTCCGCATCCAGCACCGATGTCTTTTTCAGGGCCCTGAAAAGACGCCTGGAACCCGCGAAACCGCCCGAAAAGACGTTCTCTCTCCCCGGTGTCTGCACCGAGGTGACGACAAAATCGGCCAGGGTATTGCTGTCGCGGGGACCGCTTCGAGCGATTGACTGGTGCGCCTTGAGCCCGCCCAACCCGATGTCGACCATACAGGCCTGGCCGTCGTCACCGGCGAGGCTTTCCCACTGCCCGAATCCGATGGCGCTCCCTGTGTACGAGCCGATCGTGGAATTGAGCGAGCCGTCCCGGTTCGAATAAGCGACGAAGTCGATTATCCCGCCGTTTATGGGCTCGTCATCGGTGTCAACCGAAACCACGCAATCGGTGTTCCAGAGGCTGCTGAAGTAATTATTGCAATATACGTCGAG
>JALOTJ010000163.1 GCA_025457965.1 Spirochaetota bacterium
AAGGTGGCTTGTGTGTAGATATAGTTACCTTAACAGAAGCCCCCTTTTACCAAAGAGGGCGGCCCGGCGGGCCAGGGATTAACGCCGTACCCGTGTCGTACGCATGTATAAAAATGAACCGGGAACCTGACCGATGCTCCTTCGCCATTGCCGAACCTGCGACTGTTACATCATGGACGACGGCCACGAGGTGTCGTGCCGTTATTCGAACGACATCGCGTATTACGAGATAAAGGCCTCGGCCGCGGGCGCCCGAGTGAGCCGCTGTCCGCTCGCGGGCCGTAAGCCGCGGCGCTCTGAAGAAAACAGTCAGGCGTCCCGCGGAAGCGGGACCGTGCGGTTGTCCCGGCCCAAACAGTAGGTCGTGGCGAATCCGGGTCGTACGTCCCGTCGCCTGGAATTGAAACCGCTGAAACGGCGGACCACTTATACAGCAGGGAGACCACGATGAAGACGCGCTTCTATCCCCTTATGCTCGCCGCCGTGCTCGTACTGCTTTCGGGGGCCCGTGCCGACGCGAAGCCCGCGCCGAAGTTTGCGCTGTTCAACGCGGACGGGAAGCTCATCACCTCGAGCGCGCTTTTCGGGAAGGAGAATACAATCGTATCCTTCTGGGCGACCTACTGCGTTCCCTGTAAAAAAGAGATGCCGCAGCTCGTCGAGCTCCAGCGGAAACACGGCGAGGCCAAAAAGCTCGCGCTGGTCTTCATCAACATCGACAAAGAGGGAAAGGATAAGGCGCTGCCGGTTTTAAAGGAGCTCGGCGTGACGGATGAATGCCTGTACGACATGTACCAGCTTACGGCGAAGAAATATATCCCGGACCTTAAAATACCGGCGGTCTTTCTTGTCGACAGGAGGGGCGAGATCGTCTTCAAGGCCGTGGGCGAGAGCGCCGAGACCATGCGCCTGCTAGAAAAGGCAATCGAAGGCCTGCGGTAGCGCGCCTCGCGTTCCGTTGAGCTTCCCGCCGGCTCCCCGACCGGGGGCTCACACGATACTGATATACCTGTCCGTTACCGAGAAGACACAGGGGGTGACGCCGACGTACTCGCCCTCGACATCGATCGGGACCCCCGGCGTCGCGATTTCGAGTCGCCTTACTTCGCATTCTTCCACGTAGCTCACTTTTAGATGCGAGCCCGAGTAGACGCGGGGAAACACGGTGAGAAAAACGGGCCGTGACATCCATTTCAGAAATATCATGCGCGCGCTGTCGGCGAGCGGATCGGAATTCGGCGATACCTTCATGCCGCCCGCGTAGTACCTGCTGCGCGCGAACATCACCATGAGCGCCGGTTCCTTTTTCGGTTTTCCGTCGATGGTAACGGCCGCCTCGATCGGTTTGATCTTCATCAGGGTCTGCAGCACGCCGAGCACGTAGCCGAACTTGCCGAGCTTCCGGTAGCGGTCGAAGGTGCCGGCCACCATCGCGCCGAAACCGGCGTCGCCCACGCCGACGAAGTAGCGCTTTGTCCCGTCGGCCTCGACCAGCGAGAGCCGCATGCGGATGCCGCCGCCCGAGCGGAGCCTTCCGTATATCTCCTCAAGCCGCGGCCCGACGGCCTTAGCGATGCCGAAAAGCCGGCTGAGGTCGCAGCCCGAGCCGCCGTAGGTCGGCGCCACCGCGATGTCGGTGCGATGGGCCACGCCGTTGGCGACCTCGTTGATGGTGCCGTCGCCGCCGCAGACGATGATGACGCTGCCGGAGGCCTTCCGCGCAAGCTCGACCGCGTGGCCGCGCTTTTCGGTATAATGGACGGTGAAATCGAAACGGTTCCCCAGTCGTTCCCTTAGCGACTCGAATATCTTCGATCCCGACCGGGACGCGGGATTGACTATGACGGTCGCGGCGAGCCGCGGCTGAGCGGCGGTTTGATCGCTGGTATTCATCGGCGGCCCTGCCCCTGCTGATTGATGTGCAATGAAGATTTTTATAAAGAACGGGGCCGATTTGTTCAACTCATTTTATTGCCTGACGGGAGGAAAAAAGGAAGCGGGGCCGGTTTGAGCCCGGGCGGGAGGCCTGGTGCCGGATTCCGGCCCGGGTGGCTTGCGGTCACTCCCCCGCTCCGACGAGCGGCAGGACCTTTTCGATCGCGAAGTAGACGAGAAATTTTTTCTTCGGCTCGCTCCCCTCCCTGTCGGAATGATAGGTGCGCCGCCGCATCGATTCGATCTTGACCGGGTCTTCGTCCTCCCCGGTTTTTTTAAGGTACAGACGCTTTCCGGCGCGTTTCGGTCCCGCCTCGATAAAGATAAATGCCGCCTTTGGGTTCGAGGCCAGATTGTGATGGCTCAGGCGGTCGTTCATGATGAACGCGATGGAGCCGTCGTCGATAAAGTGCGGCCGCGAGTATAAGGCCCCGTTTACGTTTCCGTCGGCGTCGGCGGTTGCGAGAATTCCCGTTCCCTCTGTCGTTTCAAAATAGTCTTTCAGTTCCATGGCTTACCTGTGATTTTAAATTTCCCTTAATATACAGCAACAGGCTCCGGCGTGCAAATTAAATTTCTCGTGCCGGTACGGCGGGCTCCGTGCGGAGCACATCCGGCGGCGGCCGAATTCGCGTAAATTATGATTTACAAAACCGGCCGCCGTATCGAATGTCTCAAAGGTACCCGGAAGAATCCGAACACCCATGGAGGAACGCTATGATTCATAAAAACGTAGTAACAGACTTTTCCTCGAAAGAGTACTCCCCGACCGTCGATGAAACGGCGTACGTGCACCCTCTCGCCGCCGTGATCGGAAACGCGTTCATCGGAAAACGGGTGATGGTGTCGCCCTTCGCCTCGGTGCGCGGTGACGAGGGCCAGCCGCTCATCGTCGACGACGAGGCCAACGTACAGGACGGCGTGATCATCCACGCGCTCGAGACCGAGCACGAGGGCCACGCCATCGAGAAGAACATGGTGGACAGCGAGAAGGGCAAGTGCGCGGTGTACGTCGGCAAGCGCGTGTCGCTCGCCCACCAGGTGCAGATCCACGGGCCGTCGTACGTCGGCGACGACACCTTCGTCGGCATGCAGTCGCTGGTGTTCAAATCGCGCATCGGCAAGGGCTGTGTTATCGAGCCCGGCTGTACCGTGATGGGAGTGAAGGTAAAGGACGGCCGCTATGTTCCCGCGGGTACGGTGCTCAAGGACCAGAAAACGGCCGACGCCCTGCCGGAAATAACGCCGGACTACGCGTTCAAGGACCTCAATAAGGGAGTGGTCCACGTGAACACGCACCTCGCCGACAGGTACCGG
>JALOTJ010000098.1 GCA_025457965.1 Spirochaetota bacterium
CGCCGGGCTGCAGTACGCCCGTCAGCTCGGCGAGAGACCCCTCTTCTGGACCGCCTCCGCGGGCATGGGAGGGGCCTGCTTCTACGAGCAGGGACCGAAGCGCTTCGGCCCGTTCATCGATCCCTCGCGCACGGAGACCGTCTACGATTTCGGCCCCTCCCTCACCATGAGGGCGGGGATGCTCTACTACCTCACCCAGTGGCTGGGCATATTCCTCGAGGCCGGCTATGCCCGCTCATTCTTCTTCGACGAATTCGGCGACCAGAACACCGGCGGTTTCCAGGCGATGGCCGGAATGCGATTTACCCTGTCCGGCAAGAACAGCGACATGGGGGAAGGCTGGTAGGTTCCCACTGCAGGTCGGCGCGCTTCACCACTTTTTGCGCAGGTCGAACCCCAGGTTCATCTGCGAGGATTTGTCCGAGTACAGGTAGTCGGGCCCGTAGTAGATGTTGAACTCGAACTGGTCGAAGACGATGAAATGGCCCGCCAGGCCCGAGGCCAGGCCGTACTGTTCGCCCCTGAGCGGGGTATCGTATCCGTAGCTGTACCCCGTGAAACGCACACCGTCGATATAGAGCCCCGCGTAGAAGAATTCGCGATAGAATGACATCATGTACTCGTTCGAGACGCGCGCGATGTTATGCGAGTAGTACCCCTTGCCGTTAAATCCCTTGAAGCTCTTGCCGCTGACGCCACGATCGTGGTAAAACGGCACGTCGCCCCACAGCCGCGCGTAATCGCACTTGAAGGCGAAGATGTCCGAGCTCGGCAGGTCGATGTCGAGGCGGCCGTCAAAAAGGAATTCGGTGAAACGCCGGCCCCCGCTTCGGGCGTTTTCGAAATAATGGCCGTACGACAGGTTGAACCGCCTCTGTATGATGTCGTCGTCGGCGAACGGCAGCAGGTCGATCACGATCGTTCCCTCGGCGATGTTCCAGAACTGCGTCTCCTTCGTGACTTCGACCGAATCCGGGGCGGTCTCGTCGACCGCGCTGTCGAAGACGAAGGCCTTTTCGGCGCCGTAGCCCGCGTACACCTTGAGCTCTTTCAGCAGGGTAACGCCCGGATCGGCGGTGCCGCGAAGGATGGTGAAGTTGTACTCCTCGAGCCCCAGGTCGGCGCGCGAGGCGCGCGAGTTGTGCCCCGTGCCCTTGACGAGCGGCGTGAAGTAGCCGTCGAGCGTCGGGGTGAAGTGGTACTTTGTTTCGACCTCGATGAAGGTATACCGCGGAATGGCCGCGAAGTCGAGGTCAAGGCCGTAGTAAATCCCCATCGATGTCCCCGCCTCCAGGCGGTCACCCTCCGTGATGAGCGAGGGATGGCGGTACTTGACATAGGGGATGAGCCCCTTGCTGTAGTTGATGTCGAAGCCGTAGCTCACCGCCGCCCCGGCCGCCGCGACCGAGGGCGTGCGCACGATGTTGATGTCGAGGTCGTAGCGGTAGTCGAAATTCTTGAAGAACGGAAGGCGCACGCCGCCGACCAGCGGTATACCGATCTCCTGGTCGAGCTGGAAGAAGGCCTTCTCATAGCTTTTCGTGGGCTTCAGGACGGCCTGGATGTTCTTGAACCGGTATTTTTTTTTAAGGCGGTTGATGCGGTCCTGCACCGTGTACCTGTTGTAGACCCTGGACGGCAGCCTGAAGTCGTAGCGCACCCGTATGGTGTCGAGCGTGTTCAGCCGCTGGAAGACGATGCGGCCGAGCTTTCCCTCGTCGACATGCAGTACGAGCTCGGCGTCGGTTTCCTTTATGGTATAGCAGATGGCGAGGATGTAGCCCTGCTTGTGGTAGAAGGCGTTGATTTTGCGAGAGACCTCGTCGAAGTGTGCGAGCCCGGCAGGGAGAGTCGAGAGGTCGAGCTGCTCGAGCAGGAAGAGCTCTGAGTAAAGTTCCGTCCCCTGTATCCGCACCTCCTTGTATACCGTCTGCGCGGACATACCGCCGGCGAACAGCGCGGCCGCGAGGACACCGGACAAGCAAACGCACAGGCCGCGCATCAAATACCCGTTTCGACCGGATCGCGCCGCTCCACGACCTCGCAATAATGCACCAGGCGCTCGAGCCCAATGCGGTGATGACCGGTGGAATCGACCGCCGTCCAGCGGCCGTTCACGGCGTCGCGGAAGACCGTGTAGCGGTAGCCATACTTGGCCTCGATCGAGTCGCTCTCGCGAATGCGCCGTCCGGCGGCGTCGGTGTAGGGGCTTTCGGTTCTCATAATAGGTGTTTGTACGGCTCCGGGTACGCCGCGTTTCATCTCCGTGCAGGATAATCCGGCATGCCGCCGGCGATCAATCACAATTTCAACGCGCCGGGCCCCGACGGACGGAACCTGTTCGGAGAAGCCCCGACCTCAGAACCATTTCCCCTGAAGCGCAACGGGTATATACATGTCGATATGCGTCATTGCTTCTTCCGGACCGGGCGCGATATGGTAGAGCGAGCGGCTTTCGGCTTTCGCGAAGTTGAGCATGTAGAAACGCTCGAACAGCTCGACAAGGCGGTCATAGAACCCGGAGGTGTTGATGAAGACCACGGCTTTGTCATGGATGCCGAGCTGCTTGAGCGTGATCGCCTCGAGCGTCTCCTCGAGCGTGCCGAAACCGCCCGGGAGCGCAATGAAGGCGCCGGCGCGCTCCTCCATCACGGCCTTGCGCTCGCGCAGCGTATCCGTAAGGACAAGCTCGTCGGCGTCCCCGAACGCCAGCCCGCGCGCGGCAATGGTTCGGGGGATAACGCCGGTCACACGGCCCCCGGCATCCTTGACGGCGCGGGCGAGCGTACCCATCAGCCCCACGTTCGCCCCGCCGTAGACGAGCTCCATCCCCCGCACGCCGATAAGCGCACCCAGTTCCGCGGCCGCGCCGAAATACTCCGGAGCGACGGCGTCGCTCGAGGAGCAGTACACGCAGATTGCGTTGATCATCGTTTTCCCCGCCATGGATTAACCGCCGGCCCTTCGCGCGCTCCCGCCGAAACCGCGCGATGCACATATAAGCACGCGGGCCGGGCGCCCATCAACAAAAAAACCTCCAATGCGCGTCAGTTTTGATTTCTTGGTATGAGCCTGTCGTCGCTCGAGGTGAAGCTGTGCACTATCCTCCTGTGCGGGTAGAGGACGGGAATGTGCACGTCGATACGGTATTCGCCCCTCTCGATCACCGAGGCCGCGCCGAGTCTTCGGAAGTGGATTCGCAGTCGCAGGCTCTTAACCCCGAACGGATTGTCCGCCAGCGTGCCCTCCAGGAACCGGAGCGCCAGGTCGCGGACGGAGAAGAACGCCCGGCCGCTGAAATGGCGCGCGGTCCTCCGCCGGGGCGATATGTCCACCTCGTAGCAGCGCTCGCCGTTCGTTACCGATTCGCCGACGATGCGCACCTCGTAATTGGCGTCGTTGTCGCGGTCGAAGGGGAGATGCATGGGGTCGCGCGTACGGTAGCCGAACTTCTCCGGCGGGAGCTCTTCGCCGTTTTTGACGTAGCGCAGGGCGGTGAATTCGGGCCGGCGGCGGAAATACTCCCTGCGCAGCATGAGCACCTCCGACGATTCGACAAGCTCGCCGGTGCGCGAATCGTAAACGAGGGAGAAGGCGTGGCGGCGCGCTTCTACCCCGTCGTACGCCTCGTACACGCGCACCGCGTTTTCCTGTATGGCGGCGAGTACGCCTTCGCGCGGCGCGGATGGCGCGCCGGAGGCGTCCCGGTGGCCCGGGAGTGAAAGCGCGAGCGCGGCGAAGAGGAGAGCGACGCATGAGCGTGAAATTTTATTCATGAATGATACCTGCCAATTGCTGGTGATTCGACCGCGCCGGCCGGAGGTGCCGGCCGGGAGCCGTGGTGCGCGCTATTCCCTGTAGGGCAGTACGTGCACGGCCTTTATGGCGAGCTTGAGCTCATCACCCACCTTAATGCCGAGCTCCTCGAGGGACTCGGTCGTCAGCACCGACGACATCTCCGCCGGCACGCTTACCTCGAACCTGACCAGCGACATGATGTCACCCTTCTTTATGGACGCAACCCTGGCACTGACGGTATTCCGCGCTCCGTGTTTCATCACATTCCTCCACCTGTAGTGGTACACATCCCGCCCGGAGTATGCAGGCAACGCGCGTCAGGAGCAATAAAAATACTGTATCACCCCCGCCCCTGCCGGGATCAAGGGGCACCCCCCTGCTCTGTCGTTGACCCGGTACCGTTCACGGCATCTCGTGCGCCATTAAAAATAACTTTACAAATCACCCTAACCCGGCCACTATTCTGTAATGGTGTGAACCGTCGCGAAGACGGGCGCCACGAAGAGCACGCACCTCACAGGAGCACGACGAATGAAGCGTTTACACACTTGCACCGCGGCGATCGCCATCGCCAGCCTGTTTTTCGGGACCTCTGCCGGCTTTTCGGCCGAAAAAAAGGCCCCCGCGAAGAAGCCGCCGGCGATAAAGGAAAACTTTTTAAAGAAATACAATGAAAGCGTCATACCCGTCATTCGGCGCAGCATGCCGATGGTGGTGAACATCTCCGCCATAAAGGAAATGCCGAAAAACCAGGTGCACGAATACGACATGTTCGGCAATCCGCTCAATAAATTCCCTTTCAAGAACCAGATCGAGCCCAAGGCGCTGGGTTCCGGGGTCATCATCGACAGGCGCGGCTACATCGTCACCAATCACCACGTCATCAAGGACACAAGGTCGATCAAGATAACCCTCTCGGACCGAAGGGAGTTCAGTTGTTCGGTGCTGGGGGCCGACCCGGCCACGGATATCGCCGTTATCAAAATCGACGACAAGGTGCCCGCCGACCTGCCGGTAATCGAAATGGCCGACTCGGAGAAGCTCGAGGTCGGCGAGCTCGTCATCGCCATCGGCAATCCCTTCGGCTTCTCGCACACGGTGACCACCGGGATCGTGAGCGCAACCGGCCGCCAGAGCGTCGGACTGGCCGATTACGAGTATTTCATCCAGACCGACGCGGCGATCAATCCCGGGAATTCCGGCGGCGCGCTCATCAATATCGACGGAAAGCTCGTCGGCATAAACACGGCGATCTTCTCCAAGAGCGGCGGCTATATGGGCATCGGCTTCGCGATCCCGGCGAACATGGTCAGGGAGGTGGTGAGCGATCTAATCTCCGGCGGCAAGGTAACGCGGGGCTGGCTGGGCGTTTATATCCAGGACGTCACGAAGGATATCGCCGAGGCCTTCAAATACGCGGGTACGGGCGGCGCGCTCGTGGCCGACATTATGAAGGAATCGCCCGCGGAGGGCTCGGGTCTTCAAAAGGGTGACATCATAACCATGATCGACGGCATAACCATCATCGACGTCAACCACCTGCGCCGCGTCGTTGCTATACGAAAGCCCGGCTCCAGGGTGAAAATCGCCGTCTTCCGCGGCGGGAAGTCCGCCCCGCTCGAAATGACGATCGGCACGATGCCCGTAACACCGCCCGTTGCCGACCGGGACGTCCGCGACAGGGAGGATATGCTCGGCATGGTGGTGAAGGACATCGACGAGGAACTCGCCTACAAGTACCGCTCGCCGGACAGGTCGGGGGTGATCGTCACGCAGGTGAAGCCCGGTTCGCCCTCCATGCGCGCGGGGATCGCGCCGGGCGACGTCGTCAAGGAAATCGAGCGCGGTCCGATCGACAGCGTCAACACCTACAACAAGGCGGTCGGCGCGCTGAAGGGAAGGACCAAGGTGCTCCTGCTCATCAACCGCGCGGGCACACACAAGTTCCTCATCCTGGACCTCGAGGGCCGCGACGGGGTTGAATAGCCCTACCCCTTTACGACCTCCTCGGAGGCGAAATCGCGCACGGGGCCGTCCTTGGCGGCCTCGTGTAGCGATATCCACTGCCGAACGCGCTCCGCGCCATACTCCTTTTCCCATTCGGCGATGATCAGGTCGACGGGCACGTCGGCATAGGTATCGTGGTAGGCGACATACTCCATGAAGCGCCTGTCCTCGCGGTTATACTCGGAGAATATCGAGTCGTCGCGTCCGTTGAACTCGAGCGGCGCTATGGCGTGCCGCTCGCAGAGCTCTTTGTTGAATGCCGGTGTCGCCCGCACCCATTTCCCCTCGAGATAAAACTCGGTGAAGCCGTGATAAACGAAGAGGTTGGAGCCGAGCGTATCGATGAGCTCCCTGGTGGCGATATGGTTGCGCACGTCGGCGAAGCCGATCCGGGACGGGATCCCGACCGAACGGCCCAGCGCGCATAGAAGCGCCGCCTTGACCACGCAGTAGCCCCTGCCGCGGGCGAGCACCTCGCTCGCCCGGTAGTGCTCGGGACGGTAAAAGGGCGTATAGGGATCGTAGCGTATGCCGTCGCGCACCGCGTAGTACAGCCGCACGGCCTTCTCGATCTGCCCAGCGGAGCCGTTTATCGCCGCGGCGGCGAAGGCGCGGACCCTGGGGTGGTCGCTGTCGAGTATCGCTGTGGATTGAAGGTACGCCGCGTCTGTGTGGTTCATGACTGTGCACCCTTCCGCCGGAGCTGATTCATGGGACGTACGGCAATGTTATTGATATAAATCAAAACCGCCGCCGCGCGTCAAGGCAAATACCTTCCCGCGCGCGTCCGGTCGGCGCAATCACTTCTCTCAGTGTATTCATCACACGGTATATTGAAAAAAGTGTCGGGGCCAGTGGATGAGTGTTCTCATGATTTCAGCCTTTCTGCTTGTTGAGATCGCCGCGTCGCTGCGCTCCTCGTTATGACAGCATGTTCCCCCGGGATTTTTCACACCCGGTCGGACAGCGAAACACAAAGCTTCAGACCGGGATGAACGCGGCGCGAAACAGAAAAATGACGGGAAGGACGACCGCAAGGAAAAGCAGCGTGTTTACCACAAAGACGCCCGAGGCGAAAGGCGCGTCGAGGTCGTAGAGCACGGCCGTTATGACCGAGTAAACGGCGGCCGGCATGAAGGCCTGTATCTGGATCACCGCCCGTACCGCCGGATCGAGGGGCAGCATTCCCAGTACGAGCGCGGCGAGCGCCGGGACGACAACGAACTTGAGGAGCGCCACGCACGCGTTTTCCCTCATCGCGCCGCGCACCTCTCCGGGGAGGAAGGTCATGCCCAGCGTGAAGTAATAGACGCTCATTGAAATGGCGATAAGTGCTCCCAGCGGAAAGGCGACGTCCGGGCGCGGAACTCCCAGCGCATGAAAAATGACCGATACCAGAATCGCGTACAACGGCATATTCCTCGGGTTGCGGATGAATTCGCGCGCGATACGGGCGAAGTCGGCCCCACCCCGGCGCGCGCTGGCCGCGTAGGGAAACACGACCAGGAAGATGAAGGGCATGAAGTAGGCTATGAAGATGAAGGAAAGGCCCAGCCCCTTCTCTCCGAGCAGCATGAAGCACACGAACCCGCCCATGGTGAAGCCGTGATTGGCGAGCGAGGAGGTGATGTGAAACGCCGCCCTGCGCTTTCCGGTGAGGCCGAGCGCCGCGCCTGTGGGTACGCCCAGAAGCCAGCCGGCCGCGGCGAGGAGGAGCCCGGCGAGCGGGAGAACGGCCACATCCCGGTCGAGAGCGAGGCCCCAGGTGCTCCAGAGCACAAGGGCCGGTTCGACTGAAATGAGGTTATAGAGGATGAGTTTCCGCGTGAATTCCTCGGGGCGGGCGAAGCACCGGCGCAGGGCCCATCCCGCGGTAAACGGCGCGATGATCATGATCTGCAACAGTATGAACGACGCCTGGAGCGTCATCTCAGCGGTACCGGAGCCCCACCTTCCGTTTAACGTCGTCCAGCGTGATCGCCGCGACGGTTCGCGTCTTTTCGGCGCCTCCGGCGAGGATCGCCGCTACGGCGGCGGGGTCGCCGGCCAGCCGCTCGCGCCTGTCCCGGAACGGGGAGAAGTATTCCCATATAAGGCCGAAGAGCTCCTTCTTGACATCGCCGTAACCGGTACCGCCCGCGAGGTAGCGTCCGCGCAGATCCTCGAGCTTTTCGTCGGAGGCGAATAGCCTGTAGAGCGCGAACAGGCTGCAGGTATCGGGATTTTTGGGTTCATCGACCGGGGTGGAATCGGTCACGATGCGCATGACCTTTTTCTTCAGCTCCTTTTCGGTCTCGAAGATGTTGATGGTATTACCGTAGCTCTTGGACATCTTCTGCCCGTCGAGTCCGGGGATCAGCGCGATCTCGTCGGCGATGAGCGGCTCGGGGACCACGAAGGTCTCGCCGTAGGTCCCGTTGAAGCGGAGTGCGATGTCGCGCGTTATCTCCACGTGCTGCTTCTGGTCCTTGCCGACCGGGATAAGCTTGGCCTGGTAAAGGAGGATGTCCGCCGCCATCAGGACCGGATAGGTGAACAGGCCGCAGCTCGGAGTAAGGCCGCGGGCGGTCTTGTCCTTGTAGGAATGGCTGCGCTCCAGAAGGCCCATGGAGGTGTGACAGCCGAGAATCCAGGTGAGCTCGGCCACCTCCGGAACGTCCGACTGCACCCAGAAAAAGCATTTCTCCGGATCGAGCCCAAGGGCGAGAAAATCCATCGCCGCGTCCATGGTATTCTTTCGTAAAAGATCGCCGTCCTGCACGCTGGTCATGGCGTGATAATTAACGATAAAACAGAACAGCTCGTGCTCGTGCTGAAACTCGATCATCCGCTTCATCATCGCAAAATAATTCCCCAGATGAAGCGTACCCGAAGGCTGTATGCCGGACAGAATCCTTGCCATTATTCACTCCCCGCGGCCAGTACTGAAAACGCGACCCCCTACCCATATCGACGCGCCCCCGTTCGTCAATAATTAATTCCACGCCGCCGCTAAAATTCCTTTTGCATTCCGCCGCCGGCGCCCGTATCATATCATCGGGCCGTCGTTAATTCGCGTGATGTGTACGCCCGACACGGCCCGTCCGGTGCGGACATGAACTTCGACAAACACACCATCGAGCTCATCAACAGGCTCCGCGAGGGGGTGCTGGTCCTGGACGAGCGGAAGAACGTGATCGTCCGCAACAGGGCCGCGGAGAGCATACTGGGGCTCAAGATAAAGCCGCGGGACAGAATCAACATCGAGAACCTGTTCAGGTCCAGGAATCCCGAGCTGTACCGTTTCCTCTTCCAGGCCTTCCAGTCGTGCGACAACCACCAGGACTACGGGATCGTCTATCACAGGAAAAGCCGTACGGTGCGCCTCCTCGCCTCGACCTACGCTCACTGGGAGGGAAACTCGCCGCGCGAATACTTTTTTTTCATCATCCTTCGCGACATCACCGAGGTCTGGAGGCTCGTTCAGCGCGAGAAGCACCTGCTGGTTCAGCTTCGAAAAAGCTATATGGACCAGATGGAAAACCTGCGCCAGATCGCCCAGAGCGTGGCGCACGAGGTGCGCAACCCCATCGTCTCGATCGGCGGCTACGCGAACCTCATGCTCAAAAAGCTCGATGCCGGAGAGGATCGCCCGGAGGATTTCATGAATTTTCTGAATATAATCCGTTCGGACACCGAGCGCCTGCACCGAATCGTCGACCAGGTCGAAAAGTACTCCGACGCCTCCGAGATATCGCTGAAAAAGGAGAACATCGTTAGCCTCTTCAGACAGATTATCGAGTACGGGAAGAAGCTCTCCCTCGAGCACCGCGTGGCATTCGACGCGCCCCTCATAAACTCGGACGAATACCAGGTGTATATCGACCGGCCGCGGTTCAAGCTCGGCCTGTACAACCTCGTGCGTCACTCCATACTGCTCTCACGCAGCGAAAGCAGGCTGAAGGCCCGGCTCAACTTCACACCTTTCGAGGTGGATTTCACGCTCGACATACCCACCGACATGCAGAAAGAGGAGACGCCCTTCCTGTTCAATCCCTTCTATTCTACAAGCAACCGCGAGCTCAATTTCGACCTGGCGCTGGCGCAGCGCATCGTCATGCAGCACGGCGGGGTGATACGTGCCGCGTGGAAGCCGGAAAGCGTATTGCGCCTGCACCTGTCCATGCCGAGGGAAAAGCGCCTTGACCGCGACCGCGTCCGGGCGCATTGAACGGGCCGCGGCGTGCGCCGGTTTTCACCGTATCGTGATACGACACTTCGCGCCGTGAAAACCGTCCATCCGCCGCGGAGGGGTGAAATAGAACTATGGGATTAGACTATACGACCACACTGCCATTGCGAGCCACTGCCGTATCGAGACGTGGCAGTCTTTTTATGAGATCAAGTTCCGGAAATTTCAGCCTTTCCCCTTGTTGAGATCGCCGCGTCGCCTCACTCCTCGCGGTGTACTACGTTCACCCCGGATTTTGCCACGCCCACTCCGAAAACCGCTGGAAAACGAAAAATGGTTTTGACAAGCGTGTCGACAAGTGAGCGCAGTAACAGGAAGCTAAGGAAACCCGGGTGCACCATGAGAATTCTCCTGGTTGAAGACGACATAAAAGTCGCGGCCTTCATTCAAAAGGGTCTGCGGGAGGAGGGTTATGCGCTTGACGTATGCGCGGACGGAGCGGACGGCGCCCGCTGGGCCGTAGAGAACGATTACGACCTGGTTATCCTTGACGTGATGCTGCCCTCCATGAGCGGCCTCGACATCTGCCGGCACATCAGGGCTGAGAATAAATCGACGCCCGTGCTCATGCTTACCGCCCGCGATTCCAGCGACGATATCGTCAGCGGCCTCGATTCCGGCGCCGACGATTATCTGACCAAGCCCTTCTCCTTCGACGTCCTCCTTGCCAGGGTGCGCGCCCTGCTCCGGCGGGCGCAGCAATACCGGGCGGCAACGCTTCGGGTGGGCGACCTCGAAATGGACCCGTCGACCCGACGTGTGGCCCGGGCGCACAGGGACATCCAGCTGACCGGGAAGGAATACGCACTGCTGGAATACCTCATGCGGAACCCCGGCATCGTGCTGTCAGAATCACGTATCATCGAGCACGTCTGGGACATGAACCACGACTCCATGACGAACACGGTCAATGTATACATCCATCACCTCCGCAACAAGATAGACCGCGGCGAAACCCGGCGTCTCATCCACACCGTACGGGGGGCCGGATATATGCTGTCAGACAGGGAG